>NZ_JAHCVJ010000011.1 GCF_018476885.1 Geoanaerobacter pelophilus | reverse complement strand
GCCTACGCCTGGGCCAAAGATGCTGTCGGCAATGTCTCTGCCGCCATGTCGGCAACAGTAACCATCAACCTGCCGGATGTAACGGCACCGGTCGTCTCTATTCCGAGTCCGATTGATGGGGCTATTGTCAAGGGAACCATCACGGTTACAGCCGGAGCGTCTGATAATAAAGGGGTTACCCGCGTTGAATTTTTTGTAAATGATAACCTTCTTGCCAGTACTAATACTGCTCCATTTAGCGTCAACTGGAACACCGACACGGTTGCAAACGGTTCATACATGATTACAGCCAAGGCTTATGACGCTGCAGGCAACAGCGGCGAGTCTGTGATTAATGTGACTGTCAATAACCCGGTTGCCGATATTACACCGCCTGCTATTACCTTCAGTTCACCGAGTTCAAATTCTGTATACGGTTCCAGTGTAAACATAAGCGCTTCTGCGGCTGATAATGTCGGGGTAACCAGAATGGAGCTTTACGTTGACGGCACGCTTAAATTGACGACAAGCGCCAGTTCAATCAACACCAAAGTGAGTATTGCCAAAGGGGCACATGAGATAATAGTGAAGGCTTATGATGCCGCTAATAACATGACTTCTTCTGCAAAAACAATAAACAGATTCTTCTAAGGGTATCAGGAGCTTATATCAAAAGGGCACTGGATTTTTCCAGTGCCCTTTTAGCTTTACAATTTGTGAAATACGTTTTATTTGCGGAACCTGCGGCAGCATGCTCCGAGTCCGGCTAACCCGGCGCCAAGCAGGAAAAAGGTTGAAGGCTCAGGAACCGGGGCCTGATCTACCCTGACATTGTCGAGTGCAGCGCCATAAGGCCCCTCCTTAGCATTCCCAAAATAAAGTTCATACGTTGAGGATGTAGCGAAAAAGTCAAAATAGAGGGTTGTCCACCCCATGTTGTCCTTATTGTAGCCGTTCTGGATAAAATCGAAGGCGTTTAGTACTGCTCCGTCTGAATCTGTCATCGAGATGGTTAATAATGTTATCAATGCTTTATCATATCCCTGGTCGGGATTGCCTGCCATATCAAACTGGACCCTATAGGTTTTCCCAATTTCAGTTGTCAAATTGGTCATGATTAGCCCGGGTTCATTCCCGGCAAGATCAATGCTCTTTGCCCCGTCACTCGGTTGCCAGTAGCTTTCAATCCAATCAATGGAACCACTAACGACGGTCCATCCCGTAATACTCGTATCCCCGGCTGGCAGGGTAACAAAATCTTTGCCCAAATAGTTACCTTCAAAGCTGCCGTTAATTATTGGTGATGCTTGCGCTGAGCAGTTAACACCAAGTAAGAGGCACAGGCATACAAAACTGATCAGGATTGTTCTCATAGCTGTCTCCTTATTGAAACAATTTATATTTAAGGTTGAAAATGCAATATAGCCGCCAACTTAGCAATGTGTTGTAATTGCACTGCTTTTCAATCACCCTATTCCCTTAGGGATTTAAGTGTTAAGGATATCGACAAATATATTTCATTAATTACATGTAATTATTGTCGATTGTTTGTTTGATATCAGATAGTTATGCTAAATAAGGGAAGTTAAGTGGTTAGTAAGGAAATTCGACACACTGCGTGGATGAAATTAGCTCATAACTTCTTGCCACCATTCATGAAACACGATATGTTGACTCAATGACGATCAACCGGCCAATGAATTTTCACATTGTAACTATCCACGCCATCCCTTCACCGCAGGCTGTTCCGTTGGCAGCAGCTTGCTTGAAGGTTTACCTCGACTCTCGCCCTGATCCAGGCTATTCCCTGAATGTCAGCTGTGCCGAGTTTTTTTCAGGCACTTCGCTTGATGAAATCTGTGACGCGATTTTGACGCAAGCCCCTGATATCGTGGGTCTGCCGGTCTATGTCTGGAACCGGGCCGAGTGCTGCGCAATTGTCGACAAACTGCGCTCTAAGGCCCCTGATCTGAAGATCATGGCAGGAGGACCCGAAGTCACGGCTGATCCGCTTTCTGTCTTGGCTGCAGCCCCGTTCGATTTTCTGGTGGTGGGGGAGGGGGAACTGACTGTCGCTGAAGTGGTGGATCGATTGGCAACAGGCAAAGATATCGACGATGTTGCCGGTGTAGCCAGGATGAATGCCGGCAAGCTCCAGTTGTCAAAGCGTGCCCCGATAGAGGACCTCTCAATCCTTCCGTCTCCGTGGCTTGCAGGCCTTCTTGATTCGCACATCGCATCTGGTGTTGTCTGGCAATTGTCCCGCGGCTGTTCTTTTGGTTGCGATTTCTGTTTTGACGGCATGGGCGACCGCAAGGTCAGGCGCTACCCAATGGAGCGACTTGAGGCGGAGCTGGCTTATTTTGTGAAGCGTGACGTCAGCCAGGTATTTGTGCTCGACTCTACCTTTAACCAGGATGTGAAAAGGGCCAAGAAGTTATTGCGGCTTATCGCCAAGAAAGCTCCTCTGGTTCATTTCCATTTTGAGGTCCGTCATGAACTGCTGGATCAAGAACAAGCGCAGCTATTTTCAGCCTTAACGTGTTCTCTGCAAATCGGTCTGCAGAGTGCCGATCCGGAAGTTGCTGCTAATGTAGGCAGAAAATTCAATCGCGATGATTTTGTCCAAAAAATCATGTTTCTCAACGAGCATGGGGCTATCTTCGGTTTTGACCTGATTTATGGGCTGCCCGGCGATACCATTGACCGGTTCAGGGATGGTCTCAACTTTGCTCTGGGGCTCTATCCCAATCACCTGGATATTTTTCCACTTTCGGTCCTCCCCGGTACCAGGGTTGCCGGTCGCGCAGAGAGCCTGGGATTGAAATTTATCACGGCACCGCCGTACACCTTGCTGGAATCGCCAACCTTTCCGGTCGCTGACATGAATGCCGCTCGCCGCCTGGGAGCAGCCTGTGACATCTTCTACAGTCGGGGCAAGGCGGTAGCCTGGTTCAACGGGATCCTGTCAGCATTGACCATGAGCCCAGCAGATTTTTTAGAGCAATTTGCCGGATGGCTGATCGGTAAGAGCGGCGCTGAGCCGGAAGAATCCGGTTATGGCGATGAGGCTATATGGCAATTACAGCGAGAGTTTCTTTCTGTGCTATTTGAGCGGCACAAGCTCAAGCGCCTTCTGCCGCTGGCCCTGGATTTTGTGGACTACCATTACCATTATGCTGCTTCAATCATGGCCGTGGCTCCAGAGATCCGACCGCTTACCGGGGCCAAGCTTATGACGACTCTCCTGGTCAAACCGGTATCGACACGCTTGGCTCGGTTTAATTATGAAATCCTTGACCTCCTTGAGTCCGGCGAGCCGAATCTGCCGAAGTTACACCGAGATCTCCAGACTTCGGCTTCTTTTGCCGTCATCTACCCAAGAGGGGGGGAGGTCTTTACTGAATCGATTGCTGAGCCGTATTATCGTCTTCTGGAAATGATTGACGGGGAGAGCCACACTACGGATTTGGTAAAGTCGCTTGGCCTGCCTCTGGACGAGGCGCAAGAGTTTCTTGAATTTGCCGTTGAAGAAGGGATTGTTGGTGCACAGCCGCAGGCTGGGCGATAACGGCTTTCGGCATGCCGAAAGTTACGCAATGTGCCGGATCAGTTCAGTTTATCCAGACTTTCATCAATTGATCTCTTAAGCGATTCAAGTTCATTTTTGATCTTTTTCCGCTCTTTATCAGTCATTGCACTCAGGTCAATAGCCGTGATTTTGCTGGAGAACGATCTGAAGAGGCGGACAAAGCTTTTTCTTTCTTTTTTTACCCCTTCCTTGTTTCTGATGCTTGAGCGGGTTAGCCCTTCTTTGCGGTAGCGATCGTACATCGCTTGCATCTCAATTGCAGAGGGGAGCTTGGCGATCTCCACCAGGATGCTCCTGGCGATTTTGTGGTCGCTACGGCATTCATCGCGAATAGCTGCCGGAAGCCTGGTAAGAGAGATGATTTCGGAGATGGTTGGTACTGATTTACCGATAATCCCGGCCAGTTCTGCCAATGTGTAACAATGGAGCGATTTCAGCCGGTCAAGAGCCTCTGATTCCTCGATGCAGGTAAGATCCTGACGGACCAGGTTTTCCACCAGAGCAATCTCGGCGGCATCTCCGTCGGCAAGCAGACCGGGGATATGTTTAAGACCTCCTCTTCTGGCTGCTTCTAAACGCCTGCTTCCGGCTACAACAAAGAGCTGCCCGTATTCCGATTGCCTGAACAGTACCGGTTCCAGAAGGCCGAGGCGGCTTATCGAGGCTGTCAGTTCTGCCAGGCTCTCTTGGTCCATGGTTTTGCGCGGCTGCGAAGGGTCCGGGAGAAGTTCGGCGACCTCCAGCCGGTAGAGACGCCCTTTCTGATAGGCTGGAACGCTCTTCGGCTGAGGCTGTTCCGGGGCCTGCTTTTGCTCGACTTCGAAAAAAGAGAGCTGATCAAAAAGATTGTCTTCCAGCTCGCTCAGTTTGGATTGTTTGGCCATGGGTCACTCTCGTATTACATCCGGATATGAAGCGATCGAATCTTAACGCATCGAAACGGATATCTCAAGGGGCTAAAATTGAATTTTGATGAAATAGCGGATCGCTACGCAAGGCTTCTTTCGGAGGTTGATAACTGGTATCGTCGTTGTCAATCGGCTTTCCCGCATGAGATTCAGTGTGTAAAGGGTTGTAGTGACTGCTGTCGAGCACTTTTCGACATTACGTTGCTCGATGCCTGGTTTCTCCGAGTTGGTTTTAAGAGGCTTACCAAAGAGGTCAGATCTCAGGTTGCGCTAAAGGCTGGGGAGCGGTTACAAGGATTGCGCGCTATCTGGCCTGAACTATCCCCTCCGTATCTGCTGAATCACCGTCCCGAAGACCAGTGGCAAGAGCTGATGCCGGAAGAAGACGAAACTCCCTGTGTACTGCTCGGAGAAGATGGCCGCTGCCTGGTCTACGAACATCGCCCTATGACTTGCAGGCTTCATGGTCTGCCACTCATTGATCCGGACGGGACAGTCATGCACGATGAATGGTGTACCATGAATTTCCCCGGAATCGACCCGCTGCAGTTGACAGAGTTGAGAGCGGATTTTACCCGGATGTTCAGGGAGGAAGTGGCGCAATTCAGGGGATTTGAACGATTGTTGTTAAATAAAGGGTTCATGGAGCTGGACACCTTTATTCCACTGGCACTACTGGTGGATTATGATAGCTTTGATTGGATGCAGTGGCTGAAAACACATAGGTAACTGAAGGGGGAGGGTTGTTAGGAGCTGATTATTACCCGTCTACCGGCAACGCTGAGTCTGCCTTCGGCAAAAAGCTGGATCGCTTTTGGGTAAATCTGGTGTTCTTCCTTGTGAATCCGCTCTGAAAGGGTTGTTTCCGTGTCGTCGTTTTCTACCGGCACTGGTGCCTGAATAATGATCGGGCCGGTATCACACCCGGCATCGACAAAATGAACGGTGCAGCCGGAAACCTTGACGCCATAATCTAGCGCCTGCTTCTGGGCGTCAAGGCCGGGGAAAGCAGGGAGCAGGGCAGGATGGATATTCATGATGCGGTTATGGAAGGCGTCGATTATGACCGGAGTCAGGATCCGCATGAATCCGGCGAGGATGACCAGTTCCACCCCATGTTCCTGGAGAATCTTCACCAGTGCGGCATCATAAGCCTCCCGGCTGTCAAACCCCTTATATGGGAGATGTATTGCCGGAATGCCATGTTTCCTGGCCCGTTCCAGCGCAAAAGCTTCACCTTTGTTACTGATGACACAAGCTACCCGGGCCGAAAGGTCGCCTGACTCGATTGCGTCGATAATCGCCTGCAGATTGGTGCCGTTTCCGGAAACCAGCACCCCTAGTTTTACTCCCCTGTTGTCAGACATTACGGCATTACTCCTTGAACTCCACGCACTCCTTGCCAGGGCTGCATTTGGCTACTTCACCAATGACAAAGGCAGTTTCGTTGAGTCCGGAAAGCCGGATCAGGATGTCGTCAGTCTCTTTTTCCGGAACGGCCAGCACCATACCGATGCCGCAGTTGAAGGTGCGGAACATCTCCTCGTCGGAGATAGCGCCACCTTCCTGCATAATTTTGAATATTGGTGGCACATCCCAGGCACTGCGGTCAATGAGGGCTTTACATGAAGCGGGCAACACTCGTGGAATATTCTCCAGCAGGCCGCCGCCGGTGATGTGGGCAATGCCGTTCAGGTGGAAATCGCGCATCAGGTTGAGCACTGACTTGACATAGATGCGGGTAGGGGTCAGCAGCTCGTCGGCAACGGTTTTGTTAAGCCCGGGGAGCAGGTTGTCCATCTTCAGCCCGAGTTTTTCAAGGATAACCTTCCGGGCCAGAGAGTAGCCGTTACTGTGGAGGCCGCTTGATGCGATCCCGATCAACCGATCGCCGACGGTAATGGACGAGCCATCGATGATCCGGTCGCGGTCGACAACACCAACGGTAAAGCCGGCAATGTCATATTCGCCGTCGGCATAAAAACCTGGCATCTCAGCAGTTTCTCCGCCGATCAGGGCGCAACCGGCCTGGACACAACCGTTGGAGATCCCTTTGACGATTTCTGCGGCTTTTTCCGGGAGCAGGCGGCCGGTGGCAAGGTAGTCGAGGAAGAAGAGCGGTTCAGCGCCTTGGACCACGATATCATTGACGCACATCGCCACCAGATCAATGCCAACAGTGTCATGACGGTCGGTCATAAAGGCAATTTTCAGTTTTGTTCCGACACCGTCAGTGCCGGAAACCAGAACCGGATTCTTGTACTTCTGGGTGTTGAGGGAGAACAGCCCGCCGAACCCACCAATGTCGGCAATCACTTCCGGTCGGGATGTGGCTTTTACCAAAGGTTTTATCATCTTGACAAAAGCGTTGCCTGCGTCGATATCAACACCGGCGTCTTTGTAAGTTACTCCCATATGTTCACGGCTCCAATCGGTTCGTTAGTGCAACCATTTTCATAAACCATCGGCCTGTAAAAGTCAAACCGATAATGGCTTAAATATTTGTTTACATGAAGAGGTTGATCGCTTATCATGCCGCCAATGACGGGGCTTGGCGATATTACTATTTGCCCGATGACCGAGGCTGACCTGGATCAGGTTCTGGCTATCGAGGAGGTCTCTTACCCAAAGCCCTGGGCCAGGGAACATTTCCTTGACGAGCTGCAATCCCCCTATGCCTTTCCCCTGGTGGCGCTGGACAACGAAGGGCGAGTGGCCGGGTATATCTGCCCGACCCTGCTGTTTGATGAGGGGGAGATCCGCAATGTTGCGGTTCGTTCCGACATGAGAAACTATGGTGTCGGTCGTGCCCTGGTGGAGTCGGTCCTGAGCGAATGTCGCAGCAGGAACGCCGCCTATGTGGGGCTAGAGGTACGGGTGTCCAATGATGCTGCTCGGGCACTTTATAAAAAACTTGGTTTTGTCGAATCCGGGCAACGACCTAAATATTATGAAAACGGCGAGGATGCAGTTCTGATGGAGTGCCCCTTGACCGAAGCGGAGAGATCTGATGCAGTTTAAATCAATGGTTTTGTCCAACGTGGAGGTTTCCCCTTCTTATTTTCGGCTGCGGATGACTGCCCCCCCAACCATATCAGGTTCTCAACCGGGGCAGTTCGTCATGGTTCGGGTCAACCCGGCCATTGACCCGCTGCTGCGACGGCCGTTCGGAGTGTTCGACCTCGGCACCTTTGAAACCGCATACACCGATTGTGGCAGACAGAGCTTCCTGGAGATACTGTACAAGGTTGTTGGCAAGGGGACCGCGCTGCTCTCTGACCTGCACCAGGGAGACCACCTGGATATCCTCGGGCCCTTGGGGAAAGGCTTTACTTTCGGCGAACCGGCTGGCGAGAAGCTGCTGGTTGGTGGCGGCGTTGGGTTGGCCCCTCTCTATTACCTGGCGAAGGAGCTGGTAAAGGGTTCCAAGGTCAACCTGTTTGCCGGCGGCAGAAACAAGGACGATGTACTATGTATCACCGAGTTCGAGCGGCTGGGTGTTGAGACCTATGTGGCCACTGATGACGGCACCCTGGGGACCCGCGGTCTGGTGACCGAGGTCTTTGAGCAACAACTGGCAAAGGCAGGACCAAACGCAATGATCTTTGCCTGTGGCCCGTTTCCAATGCTCCAGGCCGTGGCGCTTCTGGCTGAAAAGTATCAGGTGCCTTGCCAGGTCTCGCTTGAGGCATACATGGCGTGTGGCGTCGGCGCTTGCCTAGGTTGCGTGGTCAAGGGAAAGAACCATAGTGACAGTACGCCGGATTACCGTTGTGTATGCAAGGACGGCCCGGTATTTGATTCAAAAGACCTCCTCTGGAGTTAAAAAATGACTACACCGAATCTATCCGTTGAGATTGCAGGAATAAAGCTGCGCAACCCGGTGATGACCGCTTCCGGCACCTTTGGTTATGGTGCCGAGTTTGCGCCTTACATGAGTTTGGAGAAAATTGGGGCGATCGTCACCAAGGGGTTGTCGATGAAGCCCAAGGCTGGCAACCCGACGCCGAGGATCGTTGAAACCCCGGGTGGGATGTTGAATGCCATCGGCTTGCAGAACGTCGGCATTGAGGCGTTCAAGGCGGAGAAGGTGCCTTTTTTGCGGACAATAGCCACCCCGGTAATAGTCAACCTGTACGGCAATACCTTGGAGGAGTATGGCGAGCTGACGGAAATAATCGACACCATTCCGGAAGTGGCCGGGATCGAAGTCAATATTTCCTGTCCCAACGTCAAGCAGGGTGGGATAGTCTTCGGTACTGATCCAAAGGCCGCTTTCGAGGTGGTAAGCCTGGTGCGGGAATCAACCTTGAAGCCGGTGATCGTCAAGCTCTCTCCCAATGTCACTGATGTTGTTGTCATGGCCCAGGCGTGCGTCGATGCCGGGGCCGATGCTCTGTCACTGATCAACACCCTGACCGGGATGGCTATCGACCTGCAGAAGCGACGACCGATTTTGGCCAACATCACCGGCGGGCTTTCCGGCCCGGCGATCAAGCCGGTGGCGCTTCGGATGGTCTGGCAGGTGGCCAAGGCGGTACAGGTTCCTTTGATCGGCATCGGCGGGATTATGACCGCCACTGACGCCCTGGAGTTCATTCTGGCAGGGGCCACAGCGGTCCAGGTCGGCACGGCAAATTTCCTTGATCCGTCCGCAGCAGCGACTATTGCTGCCGGTATTGAAGAGTGGTTGGTGGCGAATGGGGTATCGGATATCCGTGACCTGATCGGTGCGCTCAAGACCGACCGATGAGCCAATGGCGTAACTCTCTTGCCGCGGCCCTTGCCACTCCTGAACAGTTGGCCGAGCATTTCGGCACAGCTCCCGGACCTTTACAACAGGTAGCTCTTCGCTATCCGCTGCGCATCACACCGCATTACCTGTCACTGATCCGTGAACCGGGCGACCCGATCTGGCGCCAGTGTGTGCCTGATCCACTTGAACTGACGGATGACCAGGCTGCTGACCCTCTCTGTGAGGAGAGTCTTAGCCCTGTTCCCGGTCTTATCCATCGTTACCCAGACCGTGTGGTCTGGCTGGTTGCCAACGAATGCGCTGTTTATTGCCGTTTCTGCATGAGAAAGAGGCAGGTCGGCTGCGGCGCAGCTTCAGGCACCAGCGATATCGCTGCAGTGCTTGCCTACATCTCAGCCACTCCAGCAATTCGAGATGTCATCCTCTCCGGCGGCGATCCCTTGCTTCTATCAGATGAACAACTCGAGGAGTTGCTCGCAGGTCTCCGAAAAATACCTCATGTCGAGATCATCCGAATCGGTACGCGGGTACCGGTTACTCTCCCGGAACGGGTAACGCCGGAACTCTGCAGTATACTCAGACGGTTCCATCCACTTTATATCAATACCCATTTCAACCATTCGCAGGAGATAACCCCAGAATCGACCCGTGCTTGTGGACTACTGGCTGACGCAGGTATCCAGCTCGGCAACCAGACAGTGCTCCTCAAGGGGGTTAATGATACACCGCAGGTCATGAAGACGCTGATGACCGGGCTGCTGAAGATCAGGGTGCGACCGTACTACATTCACCAGATGGATCTGGTGAATGGTACCGGCCACTTTCGGACAACCGTAGATTGCGGGATTGATATAATAGGCGCGATAAGGGGGCATATATCGGGGCTTGCTACCCCCTATTACGTCATCGATCTTGCTGGCGGCAAGGGGAAGGTGCCTCTGTTGCCGGAAGATGTCAGAAGGGAAGGGGATAAACTGCTATTAAAGAATTATATGGGGGAGATTGTGGAATACAGAAACCCCCTTATCACTTAATGATAGAATGGTTGCCCATTCGGTCTGACATGATTTTAAGATTTTCCCCTCAGGTCAATTATCTCCATCTTGTTATTGTTCTCAGGGAATTTTGATGACGGACCTTCAGTAAGAATAGCAAAATCGCCTTTCATTTTGTGTGAAGCCAGCCATTGAGTTATATAAGACTTCCAGTTCCCGGGGTGATCGGTTTCATGCATCGGGAAAACCCCATATGAAAACTGAAGCCCCTGGCATGTGCTTTTTTGCGAACTTATTGCTACAGTCCAAACCGGAAGTCGATAACGGGAGAGGCTCCGTGCGGTTGCACCACTGTGGGTTGGGACGAAAACAGCAGCCGGAATGACATATTTCAGGCATTCCTCAACAGCTATTGTAATAAGGTTTGCAGGCCGAACCCTCTTTCCGAGTTCAACCCCGCGGCGCATCTTTTGTGCTGAAATCGGACGACGATTTGGCTCGACATTAACTGCGATCTTTCCCAGCATCTCAACGGCTTCCACCGGGTAGCTCCCCATTGCTGACTCACCTGACAGCATGACGCAGTCGGTGCCATCCAGAATTGCATTTGCTACATCTGTTGACTCCGCTCTTGTCGGGCGGCTGTTGCCGATCATCGATTCAAGCATTTGGGTAGCGGTTATGACAGGCTTACCCTTCATGTTGGCAAGGCTCATTATATCCTTTTGGACTGTGGCGATCATCTCTATGGGAACTTCGACACCAAGGTCGCCACGAGCTATCATGACGCCATCGGCAGCATCAATTATTTCTTCCAGCCTGTCCAGCGCCCTTGTCCGCTCGATTTTTGCAATAATGAAAGGAACCCGGCCAAGTTCGGCCGAAGCCTTGCGGACTGCTTCAATATCGTCTGCACTCTCTACAAATGACTGGCTGACGGCATCAACACCATTCTCGATCGCAAAGCGGAGGCAATTACGGTCGTGTTCAGTAAATGCACTTATTCCAAGATCTATTCCGGGTATGTTAAGCCCCTTTCGTGAGCGTAATTCCCCACCAACAACAATAGTGCATTCAACCTCGTTTCCCTCTACTCTTGAAGCCTTCATCTGTATTACCCCATCATTCAGATAAAGTGTATCGCCAGGCCTTACGACTTGTGGCAGAGGTTCAAAAGTCACGGAAGCACAATTCACGTCCCCGACTATGTCATCGGTGGTCAATGTAAAAGACGCTCCAGGTAAAAGTTGCACTGGCTCACAGGCAATTTTTCCGATACGCATCTTTGGTCCCGGCAGATCAGCCATGATTGCCAGCTGTTTTCCAGTTTTCAGCGCAGCTGCACGCAGATTTTTGATTACGGTCATGTGACCATCAAATGCACCATGGGAGAAATTGAGCCTGGCAACATTCATCCCTGCCATCAACATTTTCTCCATTATTTCAATTGATTCCGATGCCGGGCCGATTGTGCAGACGAGTTTTGTTTTATGCTCGGGAAGAGTCAAAATTGCCTCCATTTGATTAGCTACCATTAAAATCCGCATCAGATCTGTATTTAACGGTTAGAGTTTATCGTTAATTTTGAATTTTCCAAGAAAAGTTAAAAATATGTACCTTTTATACAATTTCAATGGGTATTAAAAACGGGTGCTGCCTAGGGATGAGAAAGGGATAGATTTAGGAAAGGAGGGGCAAGCCAGAGCGTGGATACTATGCGGAATAAAGTGGTAATAGTCGCCTTCAGAGTTCTTCGGGGGTAAAGGCAACAACCTGGTCAATGCTGGTGGCATCGAGCATGACCATGACCAATCGGTCCACGCCAAGGGCGATGCCGGCGGCAGGGGGCATTGCCGGTAGTTCTTCAAGGAATTTGCTCGGTTCTGGGTAGGGGATGCGGCCGCTTGATCGCCGGTACTGCTCTTCCTGTTCGAACCTAAAACGCTGCTCTGAAGCATCTGTCAGCTCGGAAAAGCCATTGGCAAGCTCGATGCCGCTGATATACAGCTCAAAGCGCTCTGCCACCGAGGGGTCGTCAGCTTTCAACCGTGCCAGAGCACCCCGCGCCGCAGGGTAGTCGCAAAGGAAGGTCGGCTGTCCGATTCCGAGCTGCGGTTCAATCGCTTCAACCATGACCTCATCGAAACGGTCGGCTGCTAAGGCATCTTCCATGGTTATGCCACCGAACCTCGCAAATGCCTCGCGAACGGTCAATCTCTGCCACGCTCGATCGAGCTTGACATCTTTTCCTTGGACCATCAATGTGGAACCATTGCCGCAGGTGGCAGCCACACTCCTCATCATGTTTTCGCAGTCAACCATCAGATCATTATAATCAGAGTGTGCCCGATACCATTCCAGCATGGTAAATTCCGGGAGATGTCTGTTGCCGCGTTCTTCGGCACGCCAGCAGTGACAGAGCTGAAAAATACGCTCGTAACCTGCTGCCAGCAGCCGTTTCATGCATAGCTCCGGCGATGTCTGCAGGAACCATCCATCAGAAGGGATGGCATCGATATGAGATTCAGGGGCAGGGGCGGGAATGCGAAGAGGGGTCTCTGTTTCGAGAAACCCCTCTTGAATGAAATACTGCCTGATAGACTGGATGATACGAGCCCTGGCCTCCAGAGCCGGGCGACGCCGGGCAATGGTCCAGTTGGTGTTCATGCTAGCCTTTGACGCGGGTAGAGTACTCGCCGGTCCTGGTGTCGATTACTATCAGCTCACCTTCTTCAATGAAGGGAGGAACGCGCAGCACATAACCGGTTTCAACAGTAGCCGGCTTGGAGTCGCTGCCTGAGGTGTCACCCTTGGCCCAGGGACTGGTCTCAGTTACCCGGAGGTTGACGAAGTTGGGGAGATCGACGCCGATCGCCTTTTCGCTGAACAGCAGCACATCAACTGGCAGGTTGTCGATCAAGTAGTTCTTTGAGTCACCAACTGCATCTTCACTCATCCGGTACTGCTCAAAGGTTTGATTGTCCATGAAAACGAAATGGTCGTCCTCTTTGTAGAGGAACTGCATTTTACGGTCTTCCAGGCTGGCCTGTTCAAAGGTCTCACCGGAGCGGTAGGTTCGGTCCAGGATGGTGCCGTTAATCATGTTGCGCATTTTGGTGCGATACAGTGCCTGACCCTTGCCCGGCTTGGTAAAGTCAAAGGCAATAACGATATAAGGATAGCCATCCAGGGTGATTTTTAAACCTTTTTTCAGGTCTGCAACTGTGTACATAGCCGTCATCTCCTCAAAAAAATACTGGCTGCGGCAGATGCCGGAGCCAGGTTGTTTGTGGTTATCTGGTGCGGAGTCAGATTGTTACTTTACTCGGTAGGTGATACGGCCCCTGCTGAGGTCATACGGTGAAAGCTCTACTGTCACTTTGTCACCGGGGAGTATTTTTATGAAATACTTGCGCATTTTGCCCGATATATGGGCAAGCACGATATGCTCATTCTCCAGTTTCACCCGGAACATGGCGTTCGGGAGCGGTTCGATTACCGTTCCTTCAACCTCTATTGCTTCTTCCTTACTCATGCATTGCTCCTTGGAAAATACTTCACGAAGTTAAACCGTGGATACTCTACAGAGGATGCGGTGAAATTGCAAGCTGGAATTGCCTTTCAGGCTAGCATGGCATTTTTTATTATTGAGAATCCCCTTTACTTGGCCGCAGGATACAGTTAATTTTACTTTCGTACCAATCTGGGGGTATTTATAAATTGAATGATTTGATTCGCGAGATAAAGCTTGATAGCGGAATTGTGCTTACCTTTTACGATAAAACCTCCCATTATTATGGTGGTTTTTTTCATGTTTCCATTTCTGTAGTTTGTGAAATCAAACTGACCCCTGAATGCTGCCCTGTTAATATTAATTATGAAGATGCTGTTTCGTTGCTTGGCGATATGGTCAAATATCAGAAAAACCTTGAACGGATGGGCGTGCTTAGAGAGGAAGTCAGTTCTGTCAAGGAGCACTTGATCGATCAGTTTATCGAATCGTCTCAGAGTTATCTGGCTGATCCTAACTTCCCAGTAAAACTGGTTGCAAAGGAAATTGCGAAGCAGAGCAAAAACAAGGCTGTTAATGCCCTGAGGTTTTCATAGAATGAAGCAAATTGAAGTTGCTATTGAGAAAGTTGCCTTTGGCGGGGCAGGGTTTGGTCATGTTAATGGCAAGGCCTGTTTTGTCCCTTTTGCTGTTCCAGGTGACCTGGTTTACGCCAAGGTAACCAGAGAGAAAAAGTCGTACATGGAAGCTTCATTGATGGAAGTCATCACCGCGTCACCTGACAGGATTTCTCCGGTATGCCCTGTCTTCGGCGATTGTGGTGGCTGCTCTTTGCAGCAGGTATCGTATCGGAAACAGCTCGAAATGAAGGCAGCAATTTTCACAGAACAGCTTAGTCGTTTTGCAAAGGTAGATGAGGCTGTTATTGCCCCGATTAGGGAGTCTCATGCACCCTGGAACTATCGTACCCGGGTGCAGATCAAGGTTTATTGGGCCGATGGCCTCCCTATAATAGGTTTTTTCAGGGGAGGTTCACATTTTGTAGTGCCGTTCCCGGGATGTTGCGCCATATCCTCAACTGTAGTTAACTCAGTAATCAACGAACTGACAAGCTTTTTGGCCAGGTCTCCGGAAACCGCTACGATTCCTCAGGTTGACGTCGCCACCAGCGATGATGGCAAGGCGATAGTTATCGTTCATTATATTGGTCGCCATCAGGATGCCATCATCCGCTTTCTTTCAGATAGCCATTTAAGTTTTCTTCCTTCGGCAAGCGGCCTCTGGTTGCAACTTGGCCGGAAGTGCACCCTGCGCCATATCGCCGGGCTTGAAACCCTTTCCTATGACATTATATCTGATAGCCAGCCTGATCTGCGCCTTAGTTTCAGCAAGGGAGGGTTTTGTCAGGTTAATTTTCAGCAGAATCAAATTCTGGTAACAATTGCCTGCGAAATGTCGCGGCTGACCGGTAAGGAACGTGTTCTGGACTTATTTTGCGGTAATGGCAATTTGACTCTTCCTTTGGCCCAGCGGTCATCAAGTGTTGTTGGTATTGAGGCTTATCATGCTTCGATTCAGGACGCCCAGGCAAATGCTGTTGCAAACCAGGTGCGAAATATCACTTTTATCTGTGCCGATGCAGAAGCCGGGGTTGCCGGGCTTGTGAAGAACGAGGAAAAATTTGATGTCGTGGTGCTCGATCCCCCGCGTACTGGAGCTGCGCCGATCATGGCATATATTCCCGCTTTACAGCCGGAGCGGGTCGTATATGTGTCATGCGACCCGGTTACGCTCGCACGAGACATTGCTATCCTAAAAAAATTGGATTATTCTGTAGTACGCTCAGTACCGGTTGATATGTTTCCGCAGACGAGTCATATAGAAAGTGTTACGCTCCTTGAGCGGTTGTAAAATTTACTTCACGAGGCTTATTGTGCTGTTTAATTTTTTCAAAAAAGATTTCACCCATTACCAGCAGCGTGGTGACCGGTTATATGAGGAAGGCCGCTATGCCGAGGCAAGGCATGAGTATGATGAAGCGTTATCACTTATTAAACCGGATTCCCCGATTGCGGCCAGTGAGTATCTTGCCGGGAGGCTCCGTGCCACAGGCAACCAGCTTGCACAGCTGAATATGCAGGAAGCTGCTCATGCCTTGCAAAGTGGGAATATTGAAAAAGCTATCGAGCATGCGGAACTGGCTATGGAACAGGCAGAAGACGATTCAATCCGGGTAAATGCCAAGGAATTCATTCGAAAAATTGATCTTCCCGAGTCTCCGGAAGTACCTAAGAGTCATGGTCACTCATGCAGTTCCTGTAGTGGATCTCATCATGCAACTCCAGCAACCTCTGAAATATCAACGGATTTTCTGTCTCATTCCGAAAGGTATGAGCTCCTTATCCAACCCCTGCCGGGAGATCTTTCCGTGCGTTACCGTCAGATGGGAGAGAGATTTGCATATGCGTACGTTGCTGTTCATGATGAAAGGCTGGAAGAGGGGTACCGCATTTTATCAGAGCTTTCCCGCGATGTGCGCAGTGACATCCTAGAGTATGAGATCGCATTACTTGATTTTCAGTCTCATCGGTTAGCTGACTGCGAAAAAAGGCTCAATGCAGCGCTAAACATAAACCAAGGTAATCCACTGTGCCATTTAGCAATGGTTCAGTTAATGATTGAAACCGAACGGTTGCCCAAAGCTGTAGCAATTCTACAGCATATGATTGAATCCGGTCATTTGGCTGATGACGCTATGCTCATGTTGGGTGATGTTCTGCAGATGCTTGGCGATGGTGATGCTGCACTTGGCAAATACATCGCCGCACTTGATTTGCCGTCTGTTGCCAAGACTGCTGCCCAGAAAGCTATTCCTCTCCTGGAAGAAATGGGACGATCTGCTGACGCGCAAGCGCTTGCCAAACGTTATCTAAAGGGATGCTGTTAGCTGCCGATAATTCATAATGAGTAAAGTCTCACCGGAGGTTCAGGAATGAACAAATCAGAGCTTATTGAAACCGTTGCTGCTCAAAAGGGGCTTTCCTACAAAAAAGCCGAAGAAATCGTCAATACCATTTTCGATGCAATGACCGACGCCATGATACAGGGAGACCGTATCGAAATCAGGGGATTCGGCAGTTTTGTGGTCAATGACTACAAAGCTTACACCGGGCGAAATCCCAAAACCGGTGAATCGATTGCGGTAAAACCGAAGAAGCTTCCCTTTTTCAAAGTGGGAAAAGAATTGAAAGAACGGGTCGATAAGGATTGATGCCTGACTCAAAGCACAAGCTAATTTGCCCTTTTGTGTGATATCAAATATTTTTTATTGGGATTATCTCTTCACCTGTTCCCGATAATCTGTTATAAGCCATTAGAATTAATTCCTCACAATTGACAAATAAATGCCATTGAGACAGCTAACTCCCATATTTCTCACCTTGTTATTCTCAGTTATGGGACTGGCATACGTACACCCTGCACTGGCAATCCCCTCCCAAAGCGGCTCAACCGGTCTTGTTACTGTCCCGAGTGCCGAAACCATTGATGCAGGAAATCTCAGCGTTGGCGTCTGGGGCAACCTTGCCAGCAAGGATGCAGTCAGGACTTTTGTCCTGCCGGCGACGATAACAATGGGGATGGGCTCTTTCATTGAAGTTTACGGCGCATACCCAAATATCCTTTTCAATAAGGAAGAGAACTATTCAGATCGGAACAGCGCCGACTTGGGCTTGAAAGTCCGTTTGTACGGGAGACGTACCTCTAATTTCAAGATTGCTGCAGATGGTACACTTCAACGGCGCATATCACAAACTCCTGCGATAGACGGCACGACCGATTTTGGAGGTCGCCTGATAGCCTCCTACAAGACAGATCTCTATGGCGTTCATGCCTACAGCGGGTACATGACTCGTAAGTTATCGGATGACGAATTGCTGTATGGCGGGGCATTGGAACTTTCCCTTACCCCTCGTGTCAAGGTGTACTCTGAAATTACCGGCATCAGGTATAAGGAAGAGCTTTCTCAAAACGGACGATTGGAGGGGGATGTCGGATTACAATATTTTTTATCCCCTTATTTAAGCCTGTCTCTTTCTGGGGGCAAAGGGCTGTCCGGCACAAACCCGGACTGGCGGTTTATTTTTGGACTTTCTACTTCAACCGGGTTGGGTACTTATATAAAGGCAATTCCCAAGCTTGAGAGTGAGTTGAAAGCCGAGGCCGCCAAACAGGTAGTTGTCAAGCCGATCAAGATTATACCGATATCTCCAAAACTTGTTAAAGCCCCAGCTCCAGCTGAAGCAGTCAGTAAAATCGAAGTTCCTCTTGACCTGGACAAGGAAGAGGTGGTTATCCGAACATACGGACAGATTATCCTTCCCCCCCAAAACAACGAAACCGCGCGACCTTTTATCCCGCCTCCTCCTGTAGACTCCGCCACTGATAAAGAAGAGAGTGCTCCCAAAGACTCTAAAGCGACCAAAACAGAGGCCCAGCCACCGACATATGGCTTTAACGTAAAAGGTGAATCTAAGGAGCCTTCCTCGGCAACTCCTCCAAAACTAGAGGAAAAGCTTGTTGCCTATCGACGTTTCCGTTTCCCAGATGTCGTCGGTTATTTCCAGCAGGGGCAAACAGAACTTACCCCTGAAGCCAAAAAGCAGCTTGCCGATCTGGCCGAACAGATTCGCACAGACAGCGCCTGGACGTATTTGCGAATTGACGCCTATACCGATTCGATCGGATCACCAAAGTATAATTTTGACCTTTCACTTCGTCGTGCTATTGAGGTAGCAAGCTATCTCATTAATAGGGAAGGGATAGATTCTACCCGTATTTTCGTGAGGGGAATGGGGAGCGGCAAGCAACTGGCTGACAATCAATCCGAGATTGGTCGCAAGATGAATCGAAGGTTTGAAATTCTTTTCCTGCAACGCGAAGAAACTCGATGAGATGCGCTTTTATCTTTGGGCAGCTGCTGTTATTCATCCTGTTACTTGAAATACCTGCTATGGGTGATACTACGCATGGCCGCCTGCCACGCGGTGCTCAATTTCTTGGGATAGCACGGAGTGATGGCTCTGATCCCCCATTTGATCAGCATTTAAAAACGGAAATTGACAAATTAGTGCCTCAACTCAGACAACTTAATTCTGAAGCAACGATACTGATAGAAGCTTTTTACCCTGAAAAGAAGGGTAAGAATAGAGACCTGCAAATCAAGATGGCTTTTTCACTTGCTGAACAGGTGCATCAGTATCTTAAAACCAAGCATTCTCTTGACCATGATTTTTTTGTCGCAATTTGGGACGATTCCGAGGATAAAACGAAGTATCCCAAAATACGGATCACTACTTATCCGAGGGATTATTTCGAAAACTAACCAGGCCTTTTGACTGCATGATGGACCGGGGGAAAATATCATGAAAAAAAGTCTGATTCTAATAGTTTCAATCTTTTTTCTTTCAGGCTGTGCCTCCCTGAAGGTCGTACCGGAACCTGTCCAGAACGGGATAGTCAACGAGAAAGACAACTCGCAGAGTTTGACTAATAATAAAATCACTATTACCGCCCGGAGTGGCGATGTAGAGATAGCTTCTTACAACCTTGAAGGGAATGTCACTTCATTTTTCATTGTTGTTGATAACCAAACTGATGACGAATTGATAATCAATAATGATTCCTTCCTCCTGATCGACAATGATGGTCGTCAGTACTTTCCTCTAACTCCGGAAAAAGTCAAAGAGATTATAGCGCGAGATACCTATTATCTGATGCCGTATCCTTATGTCGGGTTCTATTATCTGGAAGATTATGAAAAGTCATCCTTCTATAATAGATTCACTACTGATCGGCCATACTTTTATGAAGTATACCCTCAAGACATTTACACAAAAGCTATTCCATCCGGGTCAATAATACCCAAGGCAAAAGTTGCAGGTCTGGTCTATTTTAGAATTGACCTCGAAGGTAAAAAAACTGTTGCCCTCAAAGTTTACAAAAAAGAGACATCTAAATCAGCACCAGCTGATTTTGTATTCCCGTTCAAGATCATAAAGTAATCCGGAGTCAACAATGCCTTACGCATCCCTGTGGGAGGCGCTCGGTGGGTTAGGCATCTTCATCCTCGGCATGAAGTTGATGTCAGAGGGGCTCCAGAAAGTGGCTGGCGAGAAGATTCGCAGCTTTCTGGAGAAGTTGACAGGAACTCGCCTAAGCTCTGTCTTCATCGGGAGCTGCCTATCCGCATCTCTCCAATCCAGCAGTGCCGCTTCAATTCTCGTGATCGGCTTTATAAATGCCGGTCTGTTGTCTCTTTACCAAGCGCTGGCGGTCATGCTTGGTACCGGCATCGGCACCACAATTGCTATCCAGTTTATTGCTTTCCGCGTTTCTATTATAGCCCAACCGCTCGTTTTTATTGGTGCAGTTTTGAAATTCTTTTGCCGTCGCCGGCGATGGGTTTACGCAGGTGACCTTTTGCTCGGTGCGGGTCTAGTTTTTCTTGGCCTGCAAATCATGGAGCTGGGCTTTGTTCCCTTCACCGAAAAAGCCATCGGTGCCGGCTTGCATCAGGTTCAGTTTCCTTGGCGGCTGGTATCCGTATTGCTCGGCGCTGCCATTTCATTTATGCTGCAGTCAGGTAGTGCGGCGGTTGGTGTGGTCATAGCCCTTACCGGCAGCGGTCTGGTCCCGTTCGATAACGGATTTCTCATGGTTGTCGGAGAGGTTCTTGGGACTACGCTTATTGCCGCGATTGCCACTATCAGTGGCAGTTCAGTTGCAAAACGCACGGTATTTATTTACCTGTTAATCAATCTGTCGGCAATTATGTTGGTCGTGCTTTTCCCCAATGCTTTCAGGTCATTGATCGTTCAGATTACTCCTGGAGGCTACGACCCGATTATTTCTCCCTCTTCGATTCCGCGCCTCCTCGCCAACAGCCACACACTTTTCAGTGTCTGCACTATGATTTTCTTCCTGCCGTTGCTTGGCTTTTTTGTCCGTTCCTCGAAAAGCATGCTTCCTGGAGGACGGCAAAAGGGTAACGATTTTGAGGCCTGTTGCAAGTTTATTGACAGTCGTGTGCTAAACACACCGTCTCTGGCAATGCTTCAGGCAAAAAATGAACTGCAGCGAATGACAGAGATCACCGTCTCTATGTATGACGATGCTATTGAACAGTTTTTCCGTTTTGATGCCAAGCGGGCAATCCGTATACGTAACAAGGAAGAGACACTTGATCTTCTGCAGAGAGAGATTTCTTCTTTTCTTGTGCGGCTTTCGCAACAGCCATTATCCACTGAAACGGCGCTGAGCATCCCGACGATGCTTACCGTTGTCAATATCCTGGAACATATTGGCGATCAGAATGAGATAATTGTCGGTTCTCTATTAAAGAAAAAAGAAAACAAGATTCTTTTTTCCAGTGAGGCTATGGCGGAGTTAAAGAATCTCTCTGTGCGGGTTGGCGATCTCGTACACCTTGCCCTGCTTAATTCTGAGAGCTTTTCAGAATCAAGCATTGCGGACGCCCGGGCATTGAAAGACGAAATAGACACTCTGCAGGAGTTTATGCACAACAGCCATATAAGGCGTCTCTCTGAGGGGAAATGCACTATACTGGCAGGTGTCGCCTATAGTGACATCATTGTTTCCTTCGACAAGATTGCGGAGTATGCCTTTTCAATTATCAAGCAGGCAAAGAGGTTGAGTAATGAGTGAGTTATGCGCTGCAATTGATCTTGGCACCAATACGGCACGTCTCCTAATCGGGACTTGCCACGATGGTATCATCGATCAGAAATTCATTATGCGCAGGATCACCCGGTTGGGTGGCGGGTTTTCAGCGGAGATAGGTATTTCAACTGATGCTCGCAATCGATCTCTCCTGGTAATGAAAGATTTTTCGGAAAAACTTGAAGAATATGACATTAAGCGGTTACGTGCTGTTGCCACCAGTGCGGTTCGCGACGCAGCGAACGGTGCTCGGTTTTGCGCAGAGGTATTTGAGGAAACCGGGATCCAGCTTGAGGTTATTGATGGTCATACCGAAGGTGTTTTAACCTTGAACGGTGTGTTTGCAGGGTTGGATAATGTGCCGGAGCAGGTACTGGTGTTTGACGTTGGTGGAGGAAGCACCGAATATACCCTCGCTAAAGGAGGCAAACCATGTTTCTCAAGAAGTTTGCCGCTTGGCGTAGTGCGTCTCACCGAAGGGAAACAGGATATCCCGGCAATGTCCGATAAGATTGACCGAGAATTGGCAGCACTGATGGCTGAGTTGCAAGAACATGGTTTACTTGGCATGGCAAAGAGCTCAATTACTGTCGGGACTGCTGGCACGGCTACTACTCTGGCGGCGATCAGCATGCAAATGGCTGATTACGATTATCGCAAGGTCAATAATTATTGCCTGAGCCTCAAAGAAATTGAGTCGATTTTTGCCAAGCTGTTGCCGATGACTCCCGCGGAACGTCTCATGGTGACCGGCATGGAGAAGGGGCGCGAGGATCTGATTATCGCCGGAACGCTTCTCACCATAAAGACCTTGGCTTGCTTCGGTTCAACCATGCTCAAGGTCAGTGATTTCGGTCTGCTCGAAGGAGCGCTTCTCTCTGTATGTGGTTATGCGGGCTAAAGAACTTAGTTAGTTTGGCCCGGCAAATGTCTTGAGATACATGGTTAGCGATTTAAGATCGTCTGATCCCTCTTTAAGGGGTTGACCCTGCAGCGCTTTCTGAATGCAGCGGTTTGTTATTTCTTCCAGTTTTTCATCATCGAATGTCCCGGCCCATTCCAACTTCTTGCCACCAGGATGACAAGTAGCGCAGCTTTTCCCCGACTTTCCCAGCTTAGTGCTTTCAAACAGCACTTTGCCGCGTTCAATGGAAACGGTGTCAGCTGCAGTGCCGATAGTAGCATTGTTGAGCATGCTGAAGGCGATTATTACTGCAAAAGTAGTTTTCATGTTGTCCCTCCACTTTGTATTTAGAAAATCGTAGCTGATTCCCGCCTCAAGTCAATCCATCTTTATCTCTCGCCAATGCAACATGGCGTTCTGATTGCAGTTGACAGAATCTCCGCGGATCGATTATATTTGCCCATTCGCAAAGGGATCGTTTCCCTAAATAAGCCATTGAGGGTTGTTCATTGAAGAAAGAAATCCTGTCAGGCAACGAGGCCATTGCTCGAGGTGCATTTGAGGCTGGCGTAAAGGTTGCCAGTGCCTACCCCGGAACACCATCGACTGAAATTCTCGAAAACATAATACATTATCGCAGCATTAACTCTTCATGGGCTCCCAACGAGAAGGTCGCCCTGGAAGTGGTTATTGGCGCTTCATTTGGAGGAGCCAGGGCTGTTGCCTGCATGAAGCATGTCGGAGTCAACGTAGCTGCAGACCCGCTTTTTACGCTTTCCTATACCGGCGTCGGCGGTGGTTTGCTTCTGGTAGTCGCCGATGACCCGGAGATGCATTCCTCCCAAGATGAGCAGGACAGCCGCAATTATGCCAAATTCGTCAAGGTTCCGATGCTTGAACCTGCAGACTCCTTTGAGTGCAAGGAGTTTACTCGTCTAGCATTTGAGCTCTCTGAGCAGTTCGATACCCCTGTAATGCTGAGAAGCTGCACCAGGATCTCCCATGGCAAGTCAATTGTCGAGTTGGGCGAACCGGTAACCGGGCTCCCGGAACCGAAACTGGTCAAGAATCCTGCCAAACTTGTAATGCTGCCAGGCAATGCCCGTGTCCGTCACCCATTGGTTGAGGAGCGGGTGGTCAATCTTGGCCGGCATGGCGATTCCTGGGAGATCAACCGGGAAGAGTATCGTTCCGCTGATATAGGCATCATCTGCGCCGGCGTGACTTATCAGTATGTTCGCGAGGCGCTGCCAGAGGCTTCTACCTTGAAGCTGGGGATGGTTTATCCATTACCGAAAGGAAAAATTCAAGAATTTGCCGCTAAAGTTAAAAGACTTTTTGTGGTTGAAGAACTGGACCCGTTTATCGAGGAGCAGGTCAAAGCCATGGGGATTGCCGTTACCGGTAAAGAGATCATTTCTCTTTGCGGCGAGCTCTCACCAGGGCGAATCCGCAAGGCTTTTAGCGATGCCGGGATAATATGTATTCCTGAAAACAACCCGCTACAGACTGAAGCCATACCTATGCGGCCGCCAAACATGTGCCCAGGTTGTCCTCACCGCGGGCTTTTCTATGAACTGAGCCGATTGGGTGCCTATGTTACCGGCGATATCGGTTGCTACACCCTGGGGTTCATGCCGCCGCTCAACGCAATGGACACCTGTGTCTGCATGGGAGCTTCAATCAGCAATGCGTCCGGCATTGTGCGTGCTCTTCCTCCAGAGGAACAGCGCCGGGTCGTTGCTGTTATTGGCGATTCCACCTTCCTTCATACCGGCTTGAACTCGCTAATGGAGATGGCCTGGAACCAGTCTCCGGCTACGGTAGTAATCCTCGACAACCGGATTACAGCCATGACCGGCAGACAGGAGAACCCAGCCTCAGGATTTACCCTGTCTGGTGAAGTGGCACCGGAAGTCAAGATCCCAGACCTCTGCAAGGCCCTGGGTATTCGTCACGTACAGATAGTTGATCCATATGATCTTGACGCGACCTTTAAGGTTCTCAAGCAAGAGATGGACAGGAGCGAGCCATCAGTAGTAATTACCAACAGACCCTGTTGCTTGATTAAAGGAGATGGTCGTTTCAAGGCAGATGATGTGTTGTTTGTCGATCAAGACTCCTGTACCGGTTGCCGGGCATGCCTCCGTATAGGGTGTCCCGCCATTGAGTGGCAACCCGCTCCAGACGGGAAAAAAGGTAAAGCTTATATCGACCCGCTCCTGTGCACCGGCTGCACTGTCTGTCAGCAGCTTTGCAAGTTCGATGCAATCGGGAGGTTAAAATGAGTATCACCAATATTTTGCTGGTCGGCGTTGGTGGACAGGGGATTCTCCTCGCTTCGGAAATTCTGGCCGAGGCTTTCATGCTCGCCGGATTTGATGTCAAGAAAAGCGAAATTCACGGTATGTCGCAGCGCGGCGGCAGTGTGGTATCTCACGTGCGTTTCGGGGAAAAGGTATTTTCCCCGGTTGTGCCTGAAGGTGAAGGAGACATCCTCTTTGGATTCGAACTGCTTGAGACCTATCGCTATCTGCCCTTGATGAAGGCCGATGCCAAGGTAATCGCTAATGATTTTCGGATCTATCCGCCTGCGGTACTGCTTGGCCAACAGACCTATCCTGACGGCTTGGTCGAAAAAATGCGGACAATCGTGCCGGATCTGCTGCTTGTCGATGGCTTGAAACTCGCCAATGAAGCGGGAAATCCGAGAGCGGCCAACACGGTCCTGCTTGGAGCGGTTTCTGGCAAGCTGGATATAAAGGAAGCAATCTGGCAGAGTGCAATTGAGAAAATGGTGCCGAAGAAGGCGCTTGATGTGAACCTGAAAGCGTTCCGAATCGGGCGATCACTGTAGGAGAAACCGATGCCGACTTACTACAATGAAGAATTTGAAACCCTCCCAAGGCAAGCGCTTGAAGCTCTTCAGTTGAAACGGCTTCAATCAGTTATTGAAAGAGTATATTCAAATGTGCCGTTTTATAGGGATTCATTCAATAAGAATGGGGTCAGTCCTGCTAATATAACGTCTCTTGATGATCTGCAGTGTCTTCCATTTACCACGAAACAGGACATGCGCGATTCTTATCCATATGCCCTGTTTGCGGCGCCGATGGAAGAGATCGTCAGAATACATGCTTCAAGCGGCACCACCGGTAAGCCGACTGTCGTCGGCTACACACTCAAGGACATTGAAACCTGGACCGACCTGATGGCTCGTTCGTTTGTTGCGGCCGGTGTCCATAAGGGTGATATTATCCATAACGCTTACGGTTATGGACTCTTTACCGGCGGCCTCGGTGCCCATTACGGCGCAGAAAGACTTGGCGCTTCGGTCATACCGATCTCCGGTGGTAACACCAAGCGACAGATTATGATCATGCAAGATTTTGGGTCTACTGTCCTGACCTGCACCCCTTCCTACTCCTTGTTCATGGCTGAAGAAGCAGGAGTCGAGGGTGTTGATTTCAAAAAACTGAAACTGCGGGTCGGTATTTTTGGCGCTGAGCCGTGGTCTGAAGAAATGCGCCGTGAGATAGAAGAGAAGCTTAATCTTGATGCCATCGATATTTACGGTTTGTCGGAAATTATGGGGCCAGGTGTTGCCATCGAATGCATCGAAGCCAAGCAGGGATTGCATATCTGGGAAGATCATTTCATCCCGGAAATAATCAACCCTGAAACAGGTAAACGTCTCGCGCCTGGAGAAAAGGGTGAACTGGTTATCACGACCATTACCAAACAGGGTATCCCGTTAATCAGGTATCGAACTAGGGACATAACCAGCCTGACCTATGATACCTGCAAATGTGGACGGACCCACGCCCGCATCGCCCGGATGAGTGGACGCTCCGACGACATGCTGATTATCCGCGGGGTCAATGTTTTCCCATCGCAGATTGAATCGATCCTTGTCGGCATAGAAGGGGTTGAGCCGCACTATCTGCTGATAGTTGACCGCAAGGACAACCTCGATACCCTCCAGGTTCAGGTCGAGGTCGATGAGCGATTGTTCTCGGATGAAGTTAAGGTGCTTCAGGTTCTTTCCCGCCGCATCGAAAAAGAGATCAAGGATATGCTCGGTGTTACCTGCACAGTTAAGCTGGTTGAACCTAAAACCATTCAGCGCAGTGAAGGCAAGGCAAAAAGGGTGGTAGACAACAGGAAGCTGTAGGGCGGTTATCTCGTCATTTTATCCTGGTCCCTATGGAGGAACTATGAAAGTCGAACAGATCTCAATCTTTATAGAGAACAAGTCTGGCCGGTTGGCTGAAGTGAGCCGAATTCTCGGCGAAGCCGGCGTGAACATTCGAGCGTTATCCCTGGCTGACACCTCAGATTTCGGCATTCTCCGCTTGATTGTCAATGATCGTGAACAAGCAATATCAGTCCTTAAAGGGAAGGGGTTTACCGTAAGCAAGACCGAAGTAGTCGCGGTTGAGGTTCCTGACCAACCGGGCGGACTTGCCAGTATTCTGCAGGTTCTGGACAGCGGCTCCATTAATGTTGAATACATGTATGCCTTTGTAGAGCGGTGCGGCGACAACGCTGTGATCATTTTCCGCTTTGATGAAACGGAAAAGGCCATCAGCACCTTAGCGTCGAAAGGTTTCAATATGCTTGAAGGGGAGCGGCTTTACGGCATGTAATCTAGTTAAACAGGCAAAGGGGGATAAAATGCAAAAAAAGCTTGGACTCGTTTTAATGTTGCTTGTCGGTGTCTTGTCGGCTTTCCCGGCGTGGGCAAGTGAGCCGATCAGGATCGGCGCTCTTTTTTCCGTTACTGGTCCGGCATCCTTCCTTGGCGAACCGGAACGAAATACCCTGGAGATGCTGGTCAAGGATGCCAACGCAAAAGGTGGCATCAAGGGGCACAAGCTTGAACTTGTGGTTTATGACACCCAAGGAGATGCAACCAAGGCCGTTCAACTTGCCACTAAGCTGATCAAAAATGACAAGGTTTCAGTCATCGTCGGACCGAGCACCACCGGCGAGACCATGGCTGTTATCCCGGTTGCTGAAAAAGAAAAAGTACCGCTGATTTCTTGCGCTGCTGGGATCAAGATAACGGATCCGGTTAAGAAATACGTCTTTAAAACCCCAGCAAACGATCATTTAGCTGCAGAAAAAATATTTAACTACATGGCAGCGAAAAAACAAAAAAGCGTCGCACTGCTGACGGTAACGGATGGCTTTGGCTCTTCCGGGCGTGAGCAGTTGAAGGATATGGCCAAGAAAAAAGGGATTACCATTGCTGCTGACGAGACCTATGGCCCTAAAGATACTGACATGACTGCCCAGCTCACCAAGATCAAGGGAAGCAAGGCAGACGCCATAATATGCTGGGGCACGAACCCTGGCCCGGCCATTGTTACTCGCAATGTGAAGCAGCTTGGCATCAAGATTCCACTGTATCAGAGCCATGGCGTCGCCTCCAAAAAATATATCGAACTAGCCGGGCCAGTTAATGCTGAAGGGGTCATCTTGCCGGCCGGCAAGCTCGCCATCTTTGACAAGCTTGCCAAAAACGACCCGCAGGTGAAGCTGCTGAAGGATTACGACACTACCTACAAAAAGGCATATAATATTGAAGCTTCAACCTTCGGTGGCTACGCTTACGATGCATTTTTGATGATTAGCGATGCTCTCAAAAAAGGGGCAAAGACCTCTGACCAGATTCGTGATGGTTTGGAAGGCATCAAGAAGCTGGTTTCCGTGTCAGGTATTTTCAACATGACTCCAAAAGAACACAATGGCCTTGATCTTAGCGCTTTTGAAATGGTTAAAATTGTTAATGGCGATTGGGAAATAGCCAAATAAAGGGGGAGGAAATGAAACGTTTTCTGTTTGCTGCAACCGTGCTCATTATATCTTCACTCTGGTCAGCGCACTGTTTTGCTTCTTCAGGTCCGATAAAGATCGGCGCGCTGTTTTCTGTAACCGGTCCGCCATCATTCCTTGGTGAACCAGAACGCAATTCGGCCAAGATGGTTGTTGATGAAATCAATGCCAAAGGTGGCATCAAGGGGCGTAAACTTGAGCTGGTCGTTTATGACACCCAGGGAGATGCTACAAAAGCGGTGCAGGCTGCTAACCGACTGATCAAGGAAGATAAGGTGGTTGCCATTATTGGCCCGAGTACCACGGGTGAGTCTATGGCAATTATTCCCGTTGCCGAAAAAGAGGCGATTCCTCTCATATCTTGCGCTGCTGGAAGCAAGATTACTGATCCAGTTAAGAAATGGGTTTTCAAGACTGCCCAGAATGATGGACTGGCAGTAACCAAAATTTATGAGCACCTGAAAAAGAAGGGGATCAATAAAATAGCAATACTTACCGTATCCGACGGTTTTGGCTCTTCCGGTCGCGAACAGCTCAAAGCTAATGCGGCTAAATTTGGAGTACAGGTAGTAGTGGATGATACCTACGGGCCTAAAGACACTGACATGACGGCACAACTGACAAAAATACGCGGGAGCAAAGCCCAGGCCATTATCTGCTGGGGCACAAACCCCGGGCCTGCGGTAATTGCTAAAAATGTCAAGCAATTGGGGGTTAAGCTCCCTCTCTTTATGAGTCACGGTGTTTCATCGAAGAAATTCATAGAGCTTGCAGGTGATGCTTCTGAGGGGATTATCCTTCCTTCCGGTAGGGTGATCGTTTCCGATGTCCTGCCTGCCAGCGACAAACAGAAAAAAAGCTTGCTCGCCTTTGTAAAGGACTACCAGAATCACTATAAGGCCGAGGGTGACCACTTTGGCGGCCACGCCTGGGATGCTGTTATGCTCCTCAAAGGTGCTATCGAGCGCGGTGGCGATACCCCTTCAGCCATTCGCGATCAGCTTGAAAAAACGCAAAACTTTGCAGGGATCGGTGGCATTTTTACCTACTCTGCTTCAGATCACGCCGGCTTGACCAAGGATGCCTTTGTCTTGGTTGAAATTAAGAAAAAAGACTGGTCTCTGGTCAAGTGAATTCAACCTGATACTATGACAAGCGCCTCACCGGGCATCCGGAGGGGCGCTTGTCATGTCTGGAACAATGCTTTATGCAACTATCTGATCAAATTGCTCAATATCTGGTCTCCGGCCTTTCAACAGGGGCTATATATGCCCTCATTGGGATAGGTTTCGCGATTATCTACAACTCTACCGAGATTATTAACTTTGCCCAGGGTGAGCTTGTGATGCTGGGTGGCATGTTCACACTGTTTTTTCTCAATGTGACTCGTCTCCCGCTTCCGATTGCCATTTTGCTGGCAGTAGCAGCTACAACCGTTTCCGGAATCCTTTTTGAAAGGCTGACCATCAGGCCACTTAAGTCACCGTCACAAATCAGCCTGATTATTATCACCATCGGGGGCAGCATCCTTATCAGAGGGATTGCCATGACAGTTTGGGGTAAAGACACTCATTCCCTGCCGGCATTTTCCGGAAGTGAGCCACTTTCCATAGGTGCTGCAACCATCCTTCCTCAACACCTCTGGATTTTTGGTCTTACCGCTATTGCTATTATTGCCAATAAGCTTTTTTTCCAGTACACCATCACCGGCAAGGCGATGAGAGCTTGTGCCGCTAATAGACGGGCCGCAGGTCTTGTCGGTATTGATGTGAAAAGGATGGTGCTGTTCTCGTTTGCCATTAGTGCGATCCTCGGCTCACTTGCCGGCATCATCGTTGCTCCTCTTACGATGACATCATATGACGTTGGTATCATGTTAGGTTTGAAAGGGTTTTGCGCTGCTATTATCGGAGGGCTTTCCGGTGGAATCGGTACCGTACTCGGCGGATTGCTGCTCGGTATGCTCGAATCTCTAGGGGCGGGCTTAATCTCATCCGGGTATAAAGATGCTATAGCCTTTATCATCCTCCTGCTCATACTGTTTATACGGCCCCAAGGGCTTTTCGGAAAAGCCCAAACAGATCGGGTGTAAGGATTGATTGAATGAACCTAGAGGTCATCAAATTTCTCATTTTGACAACCATTATCCTGTTGTTGCCAGTAACAATTCAAGAAGGTTACCTGCTGAACGTCCTGGTTTTTGTCGGAATCCATACCATGTTGGCGGTGGCGCTTAATTTGTTGTTGGGGTATGCAGGGCAGATATCTTTGGGGCAAGCAGGTTTTTTTGGATTAGGTGCATATCTATCCGGGATACTGACTGCAACACACGGCTTGAATCCCTGGCTTGCTATTGCCATTGCGGCAACTACTGTTACCTTAATCGCTTTTATTGTAGGATTCCCAATTTTAAAGCTCAAAGGGCATTATCTCGCAATGGCTACTCTTGGGCTGGGGATCATAATATACATTATATTCAATGAGGCGGTTGAAATAACTGGAGGCCCCTCAGGCCTGTCCGGTATCCCCAACCTGTCCCTTGGCAGCATCAAATTTGATAGCGATCTCAAGAATTATTATCTGATCTGGGTTATTACTTTAATCTGCATGGGCCTTTCGCTTAATCTTGTTCATTCCCGCATCGGACGTGCCTTGCGTTCTATTCATGATTCAGAAGTAGCTGCCCGGGTTATGGGTGTCAATGCCCGGCTCCTTAAGGTGCAGATTTTTGCCTTGTCGGCAGGGCTTTCAGCAATTGCCGGTAGCTTGTACGCGCACACCATGACTTTCATCGCACCAGCTTCCTTTGGTTTCAATTTCTCCGTTGAACTGGTCACTATGGTTATCATCGGTGGACTTGCCAGTGTTTACGGCTCGCTCTTGGGGGCTGCACTATTGACGGTTCTTCCGGAGATGCTTCGAGCATTTCAGGACTACGATATTATTGTATATGGATTTCTGCTGATTGTAATGACCATGTATATGCCTGGAGGGCTGGTAAAAGGAGGGGTAACGTTGTTTACTGCTCTCAAGGTAAAGCTCAACAAGCTCAGGATGGGGTCTGCTCCCAATGCTTGAAGTTCTTAACATCACTCAGAAATTTGGTGGCATAACGGCCCTGGATGACATTTCTTTCACTGTCTCGGAAGGTAATATCACCGGCGTTATTGGCCCAAACGGGGCAGGGAAAACCACGCTGTTCAATATAGTAACTGGGATTTATTCTCAGACCAGTGGACAGATTTTTCTTAATGGTATTGATATTTCACGCATTCCGGCTGAAGGCCTGGCAAGCAGAGGCCTTGTCAGGACTTTCCAGAATATCGAACTCTTCAACTCGATGACAGTTTTGGAAAATGTCATGGTCGGACTTCACACCCAGAGTAAGAGCGGCATTATCGCCTCAATGTGCAAAGCGCCATGGCATCTGGCAGAGGAAAAGCGCATTCGGGCGAAAGCAAAAGACTGGCTGGATTTCTGCGGTATCGCCGATCTGGCCGACCATGTTGCCGGCAGTCTGCCGTTCGGTAAAGGGCGTCTTCTGGAAATCGCTCGAGCTATGGCCATTGAGCCGAGAATTATGCTGATGGATGAACCGGCGGCAGGATTGAACAATCGCGAAACCTACGAACTGGCAGGCCTGATTAGAAGAATTCGCGAAAAAGGCGTGTCAATCGTGCTGGTAGAACACGACATGGATTTGGTTATGGATATCTGCGACCGAATTGTTGTGCTGAATCTTGGAAGAAAACTGGCTGAAGGAACTGCGAGAGAGATCCAGGAAAACCCTGAAGTTGTTGCAGCCTATCTTGGAGAAGGGTAGGGGAGTGTGCTTAAGGTTGTTAATATAAATACTTATTATGGTAAGGTCCATGCCCTGAAAAATGTTTCACTTCATTTAAACAGAGGTGAAATCATTGCCCTTATTGGTGCAAATGGCGCAGGCAAAACCACCATACTGAATACCCTCTCAGGTGTTACTCCCCCCGAGAGCGGCACGTTACAGTTTATGGGGCAACAGTTGACCGGTATTGCACCTGATCGAATCGTCAAGATCGGTATCTCTCAAGTACCAGAAGGCCGTCAGGTTTTCAAAGGATTGTCGGTGGAAGACAATCTGCAGCTAGGGGCCTATCTCCGCTTCCGTAATAGAGAATCGAAAGACGTTATCAAGCAGGATATTGGCCATATCTACGATCTTTTCCCGCGACTTGAAGAACGCCGCAAACAGATGGCTGGGACACTGTCCGGCGGTGAGCAGCAGATGTTGGCTATTGGCAGGGCACTGATGGCAAAGCCGAAACTTCTCCTGTTGGATGAGCCTTCTATGGGGCTTGCTCCTCTGGTCGTTCAGGAGATTTTTGCAGTTATTGAGCGTCTTAGGACTGATGAGGGGACAACGGTATTGCTTGTTGAACAAAATGCCAAAGTTGCACTTAAAATGGCTGATCGGGCATATGTTTTGGAAACCGGTCGGGTAATACTTGAAGGAGCTGCTGCAGAACTTCTTGAAAACAAGGATGTTCAACGTGCGTATCTCGGTAAAGAAAAAAAAGAGATATGGGAGCGATGAGGTAAGCTATGGGAATATGGGATCCGGAACATGAATGTATGCCACGCGAAGAGATTGAGCAACTGCAGCTCGAACGACTGCAGGCCGTGCTTCATCGAGCTTACAAGAATGTTACCTGTTACAAAAATAAATTTAACGACTCGAAGATAGACCCTGATGATGTCCAGAGGCTTTCCGATCTCTCCCGACTACCTTTTACAACAAAGGAAGACCTTCGTCTCAACTATCCATATGGGATGTTCGCAGTGCCTCTCCGGGAGGTGGTCAGGATACATTCTTCTTCCGGGACAACCGGCAAGCCTACTGTTGTCGGATACACCAAAAACGACATCAAAACTTGGTCGAACTTGGTGGCTCGCTTCATGACAGCTGCAGGAGTAACACATGATGACGTTGTGCAGGTTGCCTTTGGTTACGGGATGTTTACCGGGGCATTCGGGCTTCATTACGGTGCAGAGGCAATCGGCGCCTCGGTAATTCCCATGGGCGGTGGAAACACAGAGAAGCAGATAATGATTATGCAGGACTACAGATCTTCAGTATTGGTCTGCACTCCAAGTTATGCGATCACCCTTGCCGATCGCCTGGAAAAGCTCGGTATTGACCCTAAAGGACTCTCGCTAAAAGTAGGGCTGTTTGGTGGTGAACCCTGGTCTGAAGCGATGCGCACGGAAATCGAAAATCGCCTTTGCCTCAGTGCTACCGATAATTACGGGCTTTCTGAGATAATCGGCCCTGGTGTTGCGGGTGAATGTTCTCATAAATGTGGCATGCACATTTTTGAAGATGCTTTTATCCCAGAGATTATTGATCCGGAAACCGGTGAGGTACTACCTCCAGGCAGCACAGGCGAACTGGTATTAACGACCCTCACTAAAGAGGCTTTTCCCATGATCCGTTATCGAACCAGGGATATTACCTCGTTAACATATGATAAGTGTGAATGCGGACGCACCATGGTAAGAATGAAAAAAACCATGGGACGAAGTGACGACATGCTTATTATCAAAGGCGTTAATATTTATCCGTCCCAAATTGAAGAGGTTCTTATCGCAATCGAAGGTTGTCAGCCCCATTATCAATTAATTGTTGAAAGAAAGGGGACTCTCGATACCTTGGAGATCCAAATAGAGGTGACCGAGAACATCTTTTTTGATGAGATGAAGTTGCAGCGTGCTTTCTTGGAAAAAATAGAGAGGCGTATAGAGTCAGTAATAGGAGTTGGGGTTACTGTACGTCTTGTAGAACCAAACAGTATCCCTCGTTATGAGGGTAAAGCCGCAAGAGTAATCGACAATAGGACAATATAGAATAAGCCTCTAAATAAATAGGTGACCGGCAACCTCTTCCCATTGTTCACGCTTAATTGCTATAAACTCATCAACTATGGCCGGGTCAAATTGGCTGCCTCTGCATCTCTTAATTTCTTCCACCATAGTTGCATATGGTAGCGCTTTTCTGTAAGGACGGTCTGAGGTCATCGCATCCAATGTGTCCACAAGTGCGAATATCCGCGCAGACAGTGGAATATCCGTACCTTTTAAACCATTAGGGTAGCCTTTACCATCGAAGCGTTCATGATGGGCCAGGATGAATTCCGAGGCGCCTTTAAGAAACTTGATATCGCTCAGGATGTCATGTCCGATTTGCGGATGCTTCTTCATCTCTATCCACTCATCATCTGTCAACTTGCCTGGTTTGAGCAGAATGTTGTCAGAAACCCCAATCTTACCGATGTCGTGCAGCAAAGCTCCTTTGGCAATTATTGATAAATCCGGTTCAGAGATGCCCATATGCCGTGCCAATAATAGAGTATAGTTCATGACCCGTTCAGAATGGGAGCCAACCTCACTCTCTCGGGCATCTAGTGATCTGACAAGGGCAGATAGCGTGCTTTCATATGACAGGTTGATCTCTTCCATCGCAGCCCTGATAACACGAGTCTGCTCAAGCACTTTAACTTCAAGTTCGTTTTGATACTTTCTGTTTTCAATGATGAGTCGACGCTTTTCAAGAGCGTTATTCGCCTTCATTACAACGTTGTCCACACTGAAGGGCTTGGTAATGTAGTCATCAGCACCCAGATGGATCGAGGATAAAGCTGTTTCCATATCACTTAAAGCTGTAATCATTAATACAGCGGTATCGGGGCTGATTTTTTTGAGTTCCTTCAACAGTTCAAGCCCTGATGAACCGGGCATCATGACATCGAGCAAAGCCAAGTCAATTTCAAGGTCCTTTATCATTTCCAAACCTTCGTCTGCATTACTACACGGGAAACAAGTATAATTTTCCCGAGTCAGAGTAATGCAAAGAAGATCTCTTATCATCTGTTCATCATCAACTATCAACAGGTTAGCACTCAAATCATTGTCCTCAATAATTAATGGCATCTGTAGTTTAATAAGTAATTAGTTACTGCAAAATCAATTGATCTATTTTTTCCACCAACTTGGGGAGGTCTGGCTTAGTCAGGATGTCTACTGCACCCAAAGCTTCCCACTTGCGAATATTATCTTCACTGGCCAACGAAGAAAAAATTATTATCGGAAGCTCTGCAAGTTTTTCATCCTTTTTAATTCGTGATGTAAGATGCAGCCCATCCATTTTGGGCATTTCAATGTCAGATATTAATAGAGACACCAAATCAGTTATGGTTCCACCTTTTGCTTGCGCTTTAGCCTGAAGATTCAAGATTATGTTTAATGCCTCTTCCCCATTATCTGCCTCGATAACCTGATAACCAGCAGTCCTCAAAGAAAGGGTGATGGTATTTCTTATGAACGGTGAATCATCTGCTACAAGAATAGTGTACTTACTCCTATCTGCGTCATGGCTGCCTTCTGGTAGTAGGGGAATATCCGCCCCAAGTGCATACTCTTCGAACAGTTCACCAATAATTTTTTCAAAGTCCAGTACCAATATGATCCGATCATTCATCTTCACAAGGCCGGTCACCTGACTGCTGCTTGCAGTTTTGACCGGAGGTTCGACTTGTTCCCAGGAAATTCTATATATCCGGGAAACTGAATGAACCATTACCGCCACAACCAATCGGTTAAATTCCAGTACAACCACTCTGTCGGCCTGCATATCACCAACATTCTTATTAAGCATAACGGCAAGATCAACTACTGTAATTACCTTGTCTCTAAGTTTAATCATCCCGGGCACAGCTGGGTGACCATTGAGAACTTTCCAAAGATGTGGCAAGCGGATTATTTCACGCACTTTTGCGACATTGACGCCATAGTAACAAGGAATCGTTCTCCCCTCGCCATCACATTCATCGACCCGGAACTCAACAATTTCGAGTTCATTGGTATCGCTTTCAAGCAGTACGGCAGTATTGGCATTTTGCATAGGAGCGCTCCTTGATGGTTGCTATGTCTTTATTCTCTAATCGGATTAGTCATATAAAGCTTAAATTTTTTGTACAAATTTGCCTTGGAAAAGGGTTGTTCTATTTGATCCCAACACAACTGTTGTTCAAAGATGTTACATTTGCATTTGTCTATGTTGTGTCATAACTCACTGATATTACTGGTTATAGTTTTTAATGATGCGCAGAGTTCAACCATTATTATTCGTAATTATTTCAGCTCTTTTTTATAGTGTAAAATTTTATTTATATAAATTGAGCACTTAGGTAGTTATGCCAATGTTGGTACAACTGTTGTAATGCTTAATCTCAGAAAGCAATCGTAAATGCAGGGAGGACACTGACATGGGACACAGTTGCAAAAAACTGTCAAATTATGAGGGTGATTGTATGTTCAGGGTCATGGAAGTCGTAATGATGAAAAAGAACTCAAATTACGGGAAATCAATGTCAAACCATCTCTTGCTTGTAGATAACAATCAAGAGACTCTGAAATATGTGCAGGAAAGCATGGATGATATTATTACAAATATCATAAGGGTGAATAAAATGGATAAGATCAATAAAAAAGTCGATGAGAATGCGAAGCTTTTTGAGAAAAATCTCGACCCTCTGTTTTCAGTTATGGCCGAAAAGACCCAAGGCAGTATACTGGATAAGCTTTCACTTTCATTAAGAAAAGCATTGATTTTGATGGCTATGGACCGTTATAAGAGCAACAAAGATTCTGTATGCAAAGCATTGGGGATATCTCCTGAAAAACTTGATGGTGAGATGACTTTGTGTGGAATATCCAAAGAACGTCAAGCTGCATAAGTTAACGTCGTACTTTGCGTTTCAAAGTGGCCCGGGATTAACTATCTCGGGCCATTTATTTTTCACAAATCGTTTTGTTTGCTAAGAATTCATGGTAAGATTGACCAAAAAAATGAGGTCAGTATTGTATGTATAAACTAAAAGTAATTACTTCTTTTGCGGCTGCTCACAATTTGACGCACTACCAGGGTGAATGCGAAAATCTTCATGGCCACAATTGGCGGGTAGAAGTAACTGTTTCAGCAAAAGAGCTAGACAAATCAGGACTCGGTGTAGATTTTAAGGTTCTCAAATCTGAAACAAATCTTTTGTTGAAAACATTGGATCATAAATATCTTAATGAATTGAAGCCATTCCTTGAGATCTCACCATCATCTGAAAATATTTCGCGATACCTTTATTATGCGCTTGGAGAACGGCTCAATAATAATAATGTGAAAGTTGAAATGATCACCGTTTGGGAATCTGATGCTGCCTGCGCAAGTTACTGTGAATAATTCATCTGCCAACTTGATCGAACTGTTTTCTTCTATTCAAGGTGAAGGGGTCTTTGTCGGTAGACGTCAGGTATTTCTCCGTTTTCCTGGGTGCAACCTCGATTGCAACTATTGTGACACCAAGCATGATCCACCTGAATTCTGTACAATAGAGTTAACTCCGGGAGAGCGCGATTTCCGTCAATTCAGAAACCCTGTATCCCTGGCAACAATATTCGATCTTCTGACAAGTTGGAAAAAAAGTGCACCATATCTTCACCATTCCCTCAGCATTACTGGGGGAGAACCCCTGCTTCATTCCGGGCTGTTAAGTGAATGGCTTCCCGTACTGAGATCTGTCTTTCCAATTTTCCTAGAAACTAATGGTATCCTGTCAGAACAACTTGTTAAAATAATTGACAATGTTGATATGGTCAGCATGGATATAAAGCTCCCATCAACTTCAGGTCATTCAGATTTATGGGGCAAGCACCTTGAATTCCTTAAAATTGCAGCTACAAAGCAATGCTACGTCAAGGTGGTTGTTGGGGCTAAAACAGGGGCTGATGAGATAGGGGAGGCATCGCGCTTAATTGCCTCGATTGACGGTGGTATCCCGCTAATTATTCAGCCGGTAACAAACCAGATAAATGATCAGGGAATCGGAGCGCACCTTCTTTTGTTGCATCAGACTGCTACCGTTTTCCTCAAAGATGTCAGAGTGATACCTCAGACACATACAATGCTCAACATCTTATAGGTCTACTACTTTGGAATCGCTATAAATGCTTATTGATGAAATGACAATGATTGAATTCGAAGAAGGCTTAAAACAGACCCAAACTGTTTTAATTCCTTTTGGGTCTGTTGAGGAACATGGCCCACATCTCCCACTTTCTACCGACACAATCCAGGCAATTGAAGTAGGGAAAAAGACTGCCGCGAGAGTACCGTTATTCGTCGCCCCATCTATCAACTACGGGAACTGTCGTTCATCAAAAACTCATCCTGGCACAATATCAATATCTACTGAAACATTGAAAGCAATAATGACAGACCTTGTCTCTTCATTTCGCTCTCAAGGGCTTCGTAATTTTATAATACTTTCAGGCCATGCTGGAGGAGCTCATTGCATGGCGTTACAAGACGCTGGTGAAGCTCTTATAGACAGATATGATGATATAAAAATTGCAATAGTGTCTGAATACCACCTTGCTAGTAGTGAGGGCGTTTACCTAATAGAAACGATCGGTGATTCTCACGCTGGTGAGATTGAAACTTCTAGAATAATGCATACGCATCCCCAACTTGTTAAAGGATCATCACAAAAGGAGTTTCCCTCATTTCCGGCATCAGGTATTCTAGTCAGAAATAAAAGAAAGTACTGGCAAAATGGAGTTTGGGGAGATCCGACAAAAGCTACTCCAGAAAAAGGGAAGGCTTTAGAGGAACGAGTTGTTTGCAAACTGGTAGAACTCGTTCACGAAATAGGTGTGTTTAAAGAATAGTATGCTTTCATTTGTTGGACATCGATATGATGAACACCTCTCCGGAATAAGGTCATACTTACCCCTTAGACAAATAAGAAAAACCGATTGTAGGGCAAATTTGGAAGCCAACCCCGCAAAGGGTTATCTGTACTGCGCTTATATGGAGTAATCTGATTTAGCCAACCCAAACCCGACGTTCTGTAACTATAAACAGACGAATGACTAGGCAGTGATCAGATATGGCCGGGATATTATGGGATCATGTGGGAAATGGTGGGAAATAATTGGAGAATATCCAGAAAGGAGGAGAAGGTCTGAAAAAATTTCGTCAAAAAAAATCACGCGCACTTTTACAGTAATCAGCCACAATCCTGAGAAAATTTTCGCGTGATTTGGCAGTGTATTCAAGATTATTTTTTAACTCGGCTTGAACCCATCTTATATTTTTTAAAAAGCTCTCTTGCCTCATCACCGTAACGCTTTGCTTCCATGTGCTTTTCACTACCAATCCCTTGATAAAAAACAAGATCATATGTAAGCCTTGATATTGTAATTTTCCAGGAAATTTCTTTTTCAATAGATTTTTCTTTCAAATTTAGCCGGCTGTATTTTTTTAACGCGGAATCAAGCTTATTTAGTGCATTATTAACTGAAGTATTGGTAGCAATATCTGAATCAAAAGCCACTTCAACATCATCAAGCGCATCTAACGCATTTTCAGTATATTTAACAAATTCTTTATTAACACCAGCAAGAGCTGAAATAGGCATTAAAACAATTAAAATAATTAATAAGAATTTCATATTCACTCCTATAAATCAATAATATGGGCTCCGAAAAACATCCACATCCTTGATACAATTATTTCAAATCCTTCTCTAATAATGTGGTGGGCTTTTTCATCGGTAGCGACCCGTCCACAGGCAGCTGCTCCTTTGGCTCTTCGGCGGGCAGCTCTCCGTTGGCTAAATCCTTTAAGGCTTTTTCCTTTTGCCTTTGCGCCTCTTCCGCGGATCGCAGCAACTTCTCTTCAATAGGCAACTTCTGTTCAGCCTGGTATATCTTATATTCTCTCACCACCTGGTGCAGTACTTCTTGCTGATGTTCCTCGCTCATACAAGACATGATCTCAACCACCTGCCGGATCAATGGGCTCATTTTCACCCAGCCTGCATGTTCCTCCTCTACGACCAGCGGTTCTTCTAATTCCATTCTACCCAGTCCAGTTTTTAGCCAAACTGAGTTTACCTTAAGTTCGGTGGCCAGGGATCTGATAAAAATATCGCTTGGATTATCTTTTTTACCTGCCTCAAGTTGTCCAATGTAAGCGTCCGAAACATTTAACTTTTTAGCAAGCGCAGTTTTGCTTAAACCCCTGCACTCGCGAGCAGCTTTCATCCTATCTTTAAACTCAGTTAAATTTTCGTTTGACATGAGGGTAAACTCAGTTTATAAACTTTACTCATACAGCAACAAAGAAAGAGAAAAAGAAACATAACTCATTAAGAAAGCAGTTTTTACAACTACATACTTAAATTTAACGGAGATTAACAAATGAACAACCCATCGGCAAGAAAAAACACCCGCAAGCAGCTACAGCGTGAGTTATTGCGGGTTGGGGATGAAGCAACCAAGTATAAAATGGTCCTCCTGGTGCTGAAAAAGAGTCAAGCAGACATAGCTCGAGAGCTTCAAGTGACGTTGCCGGCAGTAAACGGCGTCATTAATGGCAACTCGAGGAGCAAGCGAATCGAGGAGTACTTGGAAAAGCTGGTGAAAGAGGCGGCTTGATTGTTCGTTACTAACGCCGGACTAACGAACAACGTAACGAACAAGGCTATTTACTAACGAACAACGCTAAAAATATCTACAAAATAGGTGGTTAGCGTATGCAAGTCAAGAGTGACGGGTGGGTTGACGTGAAGGTACTAACGAACATATTAAACTGCACTGAAAGGGCTATTCAACTTGCTATTCAGCGCGGGAAAAAGTTCACAAAAACCCGACAAATTGACGGCAATGGCAGGGGTCGCGGCGGTCAAATTTGGCAGGTCCACATCACCGACCCGGCCATCCCCGAATCAGCCAGATCCAGCTGGTTGCTGGCACATAATCCAACCACGGAAACCCTGCCGGTTCAGCCGGCAACCAAAGCAGTTGCCATCAGGCAAGAAGCGCAGCTCCCGGCAGTAACCGCACTTAAAGATTGGCAGCGCCAGGTCATGGACGCCCGCCTGTATTTTATCCGCCTTATCGAACGCGCAGCCCCGGCCATCGGCGTCAATAAAGCCATCCGCACCATTGTAACCCAGGCCGTTGACGGCACCCTGCCTATTGATGCCACCAGTATGATCGAACTGGCCAACGCCCGCAAAGGGGAGGGGAGAACCCTCTCTTATGACGGCATGATGAAATGGTGGTCAACCTGGATAAAGGCCGGCAAGGATCCTGCTGCCCTCGCTCCGAAAAGCGTCGAAAAATTCACCTTGCCACCCTGGGGCGCTGCCTTCCTCGCATGCTATCAACAGCCGCAAAAACCGACAGTAGCCGGAGCACTGGAAGAACTGGCCAAAACCATGCCAGCAGCCGAATTGCCCTCATATTCACAAGTGCAGCGGTTCCTCAAAAAAGTCGGTGGCGTCGAAAAGGAAAAAGGCCGCCGCACCGGCCAGGAACTCCGCTCTATCAAGCCTTACATAATCAGAGACACCACCGGCATGTGGCCCACCGAGGTCTATATCTCTGACGGCCTTAACTTCAAATCCTGGGGCGTTGCCCATCCCATTCATCGCCGGCCGTTCTCCCCGGAAATCTGCGACGTGGTTGATGTCGCCACGCGCCGCCTGGTTGGCTGGTCGGTCGGCCTCGCCGAATCAGGCCACGTCATGGCTGCTGCCCTGCGCCACAGCATAGAAAACTGCGGGATCCCCGCCGGCTGGTATCACGATAACGGCCCCGGCTACGAAAACCGCCTGCTCACCGATGATTGCACCGGGATCCTTACCCGCTGCGGCATCACCAATATGACCTCAGTCGCCCTGCAGAGCCAGTCCCGCGGCATCATCGAATCGCTACGGAAAAACCTCTGGCACAAGGCCGCAAAGACCCTGCCAGCCTACAAAGGCCGGGACATGGACCGCCAGACCGCCATGAAAGTCTACAAGGTAATCAAAAAAGACATCAAAGAGCGCGGCATTAGCGAGTACGTCATGCCCTGGGCTGAATTCCTCGACTGGGTTGCCGACCTGGTCGAACAGTACAACAACCGGCCCCACTCCAGCCTGCCCAAGTTCCGCTGCCCGATAACCGGCCGCATTCGCCATATGAGCCCTAACGAGGCCTGGGCCAAAGCAGTTGCCGAAGGCTGGCAGCCAGTGACCCTTACCGAAACCGAACTGGCCGACCTGTTCCTGCCAGAACGGCTCTGCAAAGTCCATCGCGGCTTGGTGCGCCTCTTCGGCAATACCTATTACAACGCCGAGCTATCCGAATACCACGGCGACCAGGTTCGCGTCGGTTACGACATCCATGATCCCCGCCGGGTTCGGGTCCGCGATCAGGAAGGCCGCCTCCTCTGTTACGCCAAATTCGAGGCCAACAAGCATCGCTACGTCGCAGTATCCGCCAGCCAGCAGATGATAGAAAAACGGGCTGCAGAGGCCACCAAGCGGCTGGAGACCAAGCTTGAAACCGTCCGCCTCGAACTGCTCGGCACCATCGAAGTCGAAGAACAGCCAGCCATCAGAGTACTGCCGCCCGAAGTCCTCGAGCTGGAAGAAAAGCGCCGGCAAAAGGCCTTGGAACAAGAGCAGGCCCCGAAATGGCGTGACGCCACCAACCCGCAGCAGCTCGACTTCCTAATTACCGACCTGATTAAAAACGGCACCGCCACGGCGTATCAGATCCAGTGGAAAAACGATTTTGACGCCTGGCAGCTGCTGCGGGAAGAACAGGGTCACCGGGCCGAAAAGATCGGCCTGCTCGTAACAGACCCGTATTGTCTGCAAGATCCAGAGAGGGAGAGGGAAAGCAAGGCAGGATAATGGAAAAGCCGCCTGAACTCGCGACTCAGGCGGCCTTAAGCCCCCTTAACAGGGACAATAAAAAAGACAAAAGGAGAGTATCAGATGAGACACCAAATGGTAAAGACAAAAGATGTCAAGCAGGCCGACCAAGCCATTGCCGACCTGCTCAACACCGAAAACATTGAACGCATGGGGGTCTTCTGGGGCCTGCCCGGCACCGGCAAAACCACCGCAGTCGCCCATCTTGCCAACCTCTATGACGGCGTATATATCCGCGCTCTCGGCTGCTCCTCAGTAACCAGCGTCCTGGGCGACATCTGCCTGATGCTCGGCGGCAAGCGGCTGCTGCGCCGCTCCGACATGGTTGAATACATCTGCCATCACCTCACCACCGAAGCCGTAACCAACAACCCGGTGCCGCCACGGCCGATCTTCGTCGACGAGGCAGATTACTGCTTTCGGCAGGTCGACATCCTCGATTCCCTGCGCGACATCTACGATATCTCCGGCTGCCCGGTCATTCTCATCGGCATGGAGAACATAGCCCGCACCATCCGTGAAAACGGCCGCTTTGCCCGGCGGATAACCCAGTGGATCGAGTTCGTCGGCATCGATATCGAAGATGCCACTCAGGTCGCGGCAGAGGTTTGCGAAGTCCAGGTCCAGCCCGATCTTATTGACTACCTCTGGCGCGAAACCTCCAGAAACATCGGCCGCTTCAAGATCGGCCTCGACAAGATCGAGAAATTCGCCCTTAGCAACGGCGCAGCAACCATCTCCCGCGCCGACTGGGGAAACCGGCCTCTTTACTATGACCAGCCCAACTTTGGCAAGCTCAGGAAGTAATCACCCCGAAGCATCAACTACGAGCTACCAAGGAGAGAGGGAATAATGAGCAAAGGGACCAAACGCTACTCAGCCGGGCATTTGCGGAAATGCATCTGGCGCAGCCTAATCATCATGAACACCGTTACCATACCGAGCCTCATCTGCACCATCCCAGGCGTGTCGGGCGACACAGTGCGCCGCGCCGTCCGCGCCCTTGAAATACATGGATACATCGGCAAACGGCCAGGCAGGGCAGGGGAGACCACCGTCTATGCCAGGACAGACGACACGCCGCTCTTGCCGGCCACCTGCCACCACTGCGGGAAATCGTTTTCTTTGAAGGTCTGCGAAAAAGACAAAGAGACAAAAAAGGAGAAGCAGACAAAGAGAGAGAAACTGCCACAGGTTGAAACTGTTGCGGAATCAGGGACCAAACCGGCTGCAGACTACCCGTATGAAGGGTGGCACGTACTGCCGCAAGAGCTGAAAGATAGGCTCACCGAGGAGGTAACCAATGACGCGGCCTGATCGCATGGACTTACTCAAGCGCATGGTTGCCCAGCACGGCCAGGCCAATGTCGCCCGCCGGATCGGCAAGAGCGCAGCAGCAATCTGCCAGATCCTCTCCGGCGATTACAAGGCCAGCCCGGATGCCATCCTCGATCTAGTAGAAGAGGCCTTCGGCCAAACCACTGTCCACTGCCCGCTGCTCGGAGAGATACCGCTAAAGAAATGCAGCGACAACCGCAACCGTCCGCTCATTGCCACCAACCCCTTGCGCGTCAAGATCTGGAGGGCCTGCAAAGAGTGCGACCCCTCAGAGCTTAGAAACAATGGAGGTGGCAAATGAAATGCCCACGATGCAAAACCGGAGTCTTGTTCCCGGAGCGCGACATCTACGGTCAAACCCAGTCCATTGGCTGCCTTAACTGTGGCGATCGCAAATTCCGAGACTTCATCATTCGCCGCCCGACGGTAATCGATCAGAACGGGCTCACTGGCGCCAAGGGCGCAACAACCAAACGATCAAAGGAGGCGTAACCATGCTTAAACGCATCTTAAAGCACCTCGATAACCGCCGTAAATGGAACCGCACCAAGCGTTTTCTTCGTGACCGCGCACGCTGCCGCTGCTTGGTCGGACTGCTCTACACCAATGGCGTCCTGCGCCAGATATAAAGGAGATCATTAATGTCACAAGTATCAACCGAAATACCAGCCGGATACAAGAAAAACGCCCAGGGAGCGCTCATCCCGATCGACCGGATCAAGCCGATCGACATCGAGCGCGATTGCCTGGTCGCAGAGATCGTCGACAAGGCCAGAGAGTTGTCCAAAACCATAGCCGATTTCAAGCACTCGACCATGGGCGATATCGAGGCGTTTGTTGCGCTTTCGGCTGAAAAGTATGGCGCAAAGCTTGGCGGCAAGGTCGGCAATGTCACTCTCACCAGCTTCAACGGCCGCTACAAGGTTGTGCGGAGCATCGACGAGTATCAGGTATTCGACGAGCGGCTGCAGGCTGCCAAGGCGCTTATCGACGAGTGTATTACCGAGTGGTCGGCTGGTAGCCGCTCCGAGATCCGCACCTTGATCAATAGAGCCTTCCAGGTCGACAAGGCCGGTCGGCTCAATATCAACAGTATCCTGTCGCTGCGGCGGCTGGAGATCACCGACGAGCGCTGGCAGAACGCCATGAAGGCCATTGGCGAATCGCTCCAGGTCGTTGACTCGAAGGCCTACATCCGCATCTACGAGCGCGACGCAGACGGCAGATACAATCCGCTGCCGCTGAACGTCGCGGCATAGGGGGGAAACCATGGAATGCCCAACGTGTAAAGGCACCAAAATAGAAGACGACTGCACCGTTCCCGGCCTGATCCACAAGGTTTGCGCCCAGTGCGGCGAAACCCTGGCCACCATAGGCGGAGTCAAGACGCTGGCCGACGCCGTTCGCGATCAGAACCGGCTTTATGGGATCAAGGAGGCCGCGTGAGTTACGAAAACACTTCCTGCCCCTGCGGTGGGAAAAAAGAACCAAACACTATGCTTTGCGCCGCTTGCGAGGCTGAGTTCTCAGATCATCCATCGATGCGTACTTTTAAAAACACATCCGCTGATCGGGAGGCCAGAAGGCATGCTGCAAACACGCTTGTGACGCTGGCACGAAACAGAAATTTAAGCAAAAGGAGTGCGGCATGAGTCAGAACCTTGATCTATTCGGCTGCGACCACTACCCACCCTGGGAGAGGATCTGGGAGGACGGTAAGCTGATCTGCCACAAGTGTGGCGAAATACTCAAACCCAAGAAGGAGGAAGTGAAATGACCTGGAGCGCACAAGTAACCCGACCCGATGGAACTAACCCAACAACCAGAGAAGGCAGCGCATACTCTGATTACAATGCCTGCCAGAGCTGCCAGCACACGTCATTCTGCAACATTGGCAAAATGGCTCACACTATCGGCCCGATTCTCACCTCTGTCGATGTCGGCTCTGATGGTCACATGGCTAGCGGCACGGCACTGCTCAAGTGCAACGGCTACCAGCTTAAAGAATAACTGCGAAACGACCATATCGTGCATATCCTCGATATGGTCGTCGCCCGGAGGTGGCGCTCCGGGCCTGATGATGCAGCCAACTCCTCCCCTTTGATAAGGGGAGGCTGGGAGGGGTTATGGGTAGGTGCGAACACAGCAATTTCGAGCGTGCGCTCGACTTGATAATAAGGCTCCAGGCCGGACAGCGTTTGTCGTTGAACAAACTCTGCGAGATCTACTCAATCTCGTACAGGCAGACGCTCAGGCTGGTCAATTCCGCAGTTTCGGTATTGCCGGTCATTCGCGAAAAACGCAACGGTGAAATATTCCTGCGATGGTGTAACCATGCGAAATAACCGCTGCGGCAGATGCCACGGATTACTGGTCATATCCTATGCGTACGACCGCCTCCGGAAGGATCGCTACCTCAGATGCGTTAACTGCGGAGGGTATTTCCGACTCGAAAGAGTTGATCGTGGATACCTGATCTTGGGTTGTCGCATCTTACTGGAGAATAACCCGCGTGCAAAAACCAGTTAAAAAAACAAAAAAGCGCCAAAACTGCACGCACATGACCGGCGCAGAATTGAAGCGCTTGCGCCGTGAAATAGGCATTGGCACCTGCGATATGTACCGCCTGCTCGGCCTGCCGCGGCGTACCTACCAGGACTATGAAGCCGGCAAGCGCGGTATTCCCGAGGCCGTGGCAACTGCAGCCAGAGAAGCCCATCGCCGCGACCGCGAATTCTTTGCCACTCTGCCCGATCGGATCGATGCCCGATTGTTGGAGCAGTTCCCGGACGGGATCATTAAATAAGGAGCCCTCATGTCAACCCACTATGCGAAATACGAAAAAAGCCTGCGGTTGCAGCGAATGCTGGAACTCCTCCTGGACGGCAAAAAGCACACCACCCTGGATATCATCCTGAAAGCTGATATCTGCGCCGTCAACTCTGCTGCTGCCGAGCTGCGCGTCAATGGCTTCAATATCCGTTGCGATCAAAAACGGCCGGCATCTTATTGGCTCCCGGATCCGGCTGCAGCTCGTCAGTTGTCCAGCTCATTGCTGGCAGGTAAGGCGGCATAACCATGGGCAAAATGAAAGAGCACCCACAGTACAATATCGTCAGTACCAGGATCTGCGACCAGCTCCTGGCAGAGATTCACAATCAGCGCGACTGCTTGTCGATCTCCGACTATTTCCGGGCTGCATTGGAAGAGAAGGTTATCCGCGATCAGCAACGGGCAATAGATGAACATCTCAGCGCTGCAGAGATTGAAGAGGATAATGAAAAGTTTCAGGTTGAAATGGCGCTATGTGAACAGGGCCATACGGCCCACTGTGCCGCCCGCCAGGCATGGGGCGACGGAGTGTGCGAGTGCCAGATGCAAGGCATAGTTCCAGGCAACGTATCGAGGATGATTCTGGAGGCCTGATGGGACGATGGCAAAAAACAGTTAAAGTCCCCGAATTGTCCAAACTGATGCGGGACGCGGAAGCCACAAACATTGCATTAGCTGCACAATCAGGGGTCAGTGACCATGTAATATCGGGCGCCCGACAAGGCAAAGAAATCCGAGAAGATCTCGCTGCAATACTTTTGCAAACCTTGAAAGAACGAAAATTCCAATATGCAAAAATGGGCAGACCAAGAAGCTCATAACGGCTTCAGATGAACCGCAAGCGAAGCGCAGTCGGCTTCGAGCGTCTAGTTATAAATCGTTGGTTCTACGAAGCAAAGGAGCTGCAATGTACGAGGTTTTTTCATCTGGTGGCGGGACGCAAAGCGCCTGCATCTCCGCGCTGATAGTGCAAGGGAAGTTACCTAAGCCTGATTTTATGGTGATTGCTGATACTGGCCGGGAATGCGACACCACTTGGCAATATATGGACGCAGTAGTGCGGCCTGCAATGGCGGATATTGGCGTTGACGTGCATCGAATCGGCCCCGAATGGCAAAGTATGCCAGCACATGGAAGAAACTACCAGACACACAACGAGAACACGCTATTGATTCCGGTATTCACGTCCCAAAACGGAGATTCGGGCAAGCTCAGTGGATTTTGTAGTACCGCATGGAAGATTGAGGTTGTGAACCGATATTTGTCGCGTACGTTTGGAATCACTCGCAGCAAGTACCGGAAATGGATCGGGTTTTCTCTTGATGAGTGGCGACGCGCTCAACGCATGATGATGGGTGACGAATACCAAAAAGGGCAGATTCGGTTTCCGTTGATTGTAGATGTGCCATTGAAGCGTCATGAGGCAATAAGGGAAGTCGAGCGAATGGGGTGGCCTACGCCTCCCCGGTCCCGATGTTGGATGTGTCCCAACCAAGCGGATGACGAATGGCGCGGATTATCTCAGGACGAATTTGCAAAGGCTGTACAGTTTGAGGCTGAGTTACAAACGGTTGACCCACATGCTTGGCTGCACAAATCTTGTACTCCGCTGACCCAGGTAGATTTTGAAGCGGAGCCGACACTGTTCGACAGCGGGAATTATTGCAACAGCGGAGTGTGTTTCGTCTGACACGCGGAGAGATTTATAACAGCCAAGCACAGCGGTTTATCCGCTGCTGCGTGAGTTATACATGATTTTGCCACCTGATAAACGGGAAGAGTACGAGGAGCGGGCCGCCATCATGGAGTACTGCGGCGGCATGCCCCGCAGAGAAGCGGAAAACGAGGCATGGCGGTTGGTGCTGGAGTCAATGAAAGAGCAGCTCGAAATATTCGGGAGATAACATGAACGAAATAACCATCCTCATAATTGGCATCGGCATCGGCTATTTCTGGGCCATGCACCGGGCAGAAAATATCAAGATCACCGGAATCAAAGTCTATCCGCGTATCAATGCCAGGGAATTCTGGGAGCAACTGGAAAAGTGGGCCATGGATAACCCTGTAAAGCCGACTACTGTTGAATCGGAGCAGCCATGCCAACCCCAGTCCAAATAAAGATAATCCACACTTTAAAAGGTGCTTTAAACCTTGATGAAGACACCTATCGCGACGTGCTGGCCACCTATGGCGTCGCCTCGTCCAAGGATCTGACGCCGCGTAAAACTCTGCAGCTCATCCAGGATCTGGAGACCAAGGCCCAGGCCGCCGGGGTGTGGAAGTCAAAGCGTAAAGACTTTAATCCCAAAAACGGCGCCGATGCCATGACTATGAAGATCCGGGCACTCTGGGCAGAGCTGCACAAGGCCGGCAAGGTCGAGGCCAATACCGAAACCGCCCTGGCAGCCTATGTCAAGCGCATGACCAGCCGGGACAGCATCCGCTGGTGTACCACTGCCCAAAAGATCGTACTGATCGAGGCATTGAAGAAATGGTTAGAGAGGTAACGGCATGGGCCTGTCATTTCAGACTGCATTGCACGGTCTACTCTTAATAATCGTAATGACCATATCGACCAAGAACCTCGACAAGAAGCAGTACCCGGAAGCGTTTTACTGGCTGGGGGTTGCGGCTTTGATGGTTTTGTATGTGGGCTGAGATAAGAACAGGAACGGAGGATCTATGGCCTGTCCAAAATGTGGATGCAAAGTAACTTACTATCACAGTGGCCCGCAATGCTCAGATTATCAGAGAGACCGTTGCTCTGCCTGTAATCATGTTTTTTATCTGGTAGATGCGGAGGATGATGACAATGATTTGCCCGAAATGTAACAAGCAGGGATTCAGTCAAAAAGAAGTCTGGTACCCAGATAATATGCTTTCAATTCTCAAGTGTAAAAAGTGCGGAGAACGTAGTGATTTGGGGGATTGGTTGGTTTTGGTTCCTGTAAGTTACTCGACGGTACGAATTTTAAAAGGCCAGGTTGTCCCTGTGCGGATGCCGGGTAGCACTATACCATAACCATTTTGGAGCATAAATGACCCGCACTGACCCCTTTTACCTTGCCCGCCGCACCGACGGGCAGGCCACTACCACCGCTCCACCGGTTCCCCGTCGTGTCCAGGGCATTCAGATCCTGGCTGTCTGGAAACATCAACAACAGGGGGAAAACGCCTGGTTGTACCAGGTCGTTGCCACCGGCTTCCAACGGCTCATGGCCATGGCGCTCCCTGGTCACCCTGCAGCTGAGATGCTGCCCATCACCGCTGAAATGTGGGTTGAAGTACTCCTGGACATGCGGGTAAACGAAAAGCAAGACCGGGAGCGGATTGAAACCGGTTTCCGGTATCTCTACCGCAAAATCAAAGAGTGGCCGCAGCCGGCCGACCTGATCCAGGAAATGCCGAAGCGGATCAATGCCAGTACTCCCGGCGATATCCAGGCGAAACGCCAGCCCACCGAAGCCGACGAAGCGGTTGCCAAGGAAGAGCTGGCAAAGATGCAAGAGATGTTTAAAGGAGGCAAGCCATGACGCCTGATCTCACCAACTATCCCGACATATTCCTCGATCTCATCGATAAAGCCGAAGAGCCGATTGCTGCCGCTCTGGGAGTAGATAACGAAACCGCTCGGCTGGCAGCATTCCAGGTAACAGAGATCATGCGCCGCGACTGGGCCGGCACCCAGCCCTATCTCTCCAAAGGGATGGCCTTCGAGCTTACCAACCGCGACCGCGAGATGTATGAAAAGTTCAACGGTAGCAATCATGAGGAGCTGGCGCTGGAGTTCGGCATGACCACCCGCAACGTCTATGACCGCATCAAGGCCATCCGGGCCGAAGAGTTCAAGCGCCGCCAGCCTGCCTTGTTTGAGTAATCCCCCCTGTACTAATTGAACCCCCTCAACAGACAAAATGCCTTCCTTAGTTGTACGGTGCCACTGCACCGGACAACTAAGGGGGGACCATGATATCTGTCGACCAATTCAAGACACTATTCCCGCAAAACAAACAATCTCAAGCCTGGACCGATGCTCTCAATGCCATTCTCCCCAAGTATGGCATTAATACTCGCCCACGCATTATGGCGTTTTTGGCCCAGGCAGGTCACGAAAGCCAAGCATTCACCCGGCTGGTTGAAAACCTCAACTATAGCGCCGAGGCGTTAACCCGTACCTGGCCAAAACGCTTTCCGGCAGAAATAGCTGGACAGTACGCGCATCAGCCCGAACGGATTGCAAATCGTGCTTATGCTGATCGCATGGGCAATGGCCCCGAATCATCCGGCGATGGTTGGAAGCATCGTGGTCGAGGCTTAGGGCAGTTGACCGGCAAGGATAAATACCGCGAATTCGCCAAGGCTGCGGGGAAATCCTACGATGAAATATTTGCCTATCTTGAAACTAAAGAAGGGGCAATCGAGTCGTTCTGCTGGTACTGGGTGAACAACGGCTGCAACGCTTTGGCTGATGCAGAGAAATTCATTGCTCTTACCAAGCGGATCAATGGCGGCACCAATGGTTTGGAAGATCGCACAGCACTGTATGAACATGCAGTAAAAGTTTTTCAGGCGTAAGCCATAACTAAGGGAGGTCTACAAATATGATTAAAGCTTTTTTCAGTTGGCTGGGCGGAGTGTTCAGCGACCCAAATGACCAGCAAGGCAGCACCAAGCGGCTATGCCTGTTTCTGTTCCTCGGCACGATTATGCTCCTGATTTCCGCCGTCACCATCATGAGCAAACCCACGGCTCTGCCAGCAGTACCGGACTCGATCCTTAACCTGGTCTATTTCATTGTCGGCACGCTAACAGGTTCTATCGTGGCAGACAAAGGGATTGCAGCCTATAAGGCTGTCAAAGGAGTAACCGATGGGACTTCTGACAAAACTGCGTAACAGGCTTACCACCGAACGGCAGCAGATCGACTGGGGGCGCACTGCGCTCCTGGTCGCATTAATTCTTGCAGTTTTTGCGGCGCTTTGGCAGTGGGCTATGCCAGAGATCCGGACGATCACCTCAATCGAATTCCGGGCCGTGCCGCAAATCCACCGTGTTGAATCCGTTAAACGGGTCAATGTGCCATGTCCGGAGAGCGGCATTGTCGTCCTGGACAAAGCAGCGGTTGCCAAGAAAATGCCATTGCTCGGATTAAGCGGCGGCGACATTACTGCCTGGCAAAAACAGGACCGGGAGGAGGGGATCTCCCCCGCACCGGCGGGCACCCAACCCAATACGCAGGTCACGGCTACCGCTGATATCCCCCAAAGCGACAATGGTGTTGAGATTGTCTCTCTCATAGATCTGCAGACCGGTGAGAGCCAGATCGTTGCCAAAGAGAAAGCGGCCCCCTGGTTCCAATTCCGCAACGATGCTGCTGCCGGGATCCGGTATGGGCTTAACCAGCGGCTGGAAAACAGCGGCTCAGTCTATGGTCGGTGGGATTTTCTCCGGGTCAAAGACGTTTATCTGTCTGGCAATGTTGATGTCACTACAGGTGGTGATGCTCATCTGCAGCTTGGCGCAGAGTACCGGTGGTGATCCGTGCCTGATGTATGGACCTCTGCCAGCAGATCAATCAGGAGCTGATTGACGATGCTCTCGAAGATCATTATCGCCGCAGAATAACCGGCGTTAGCCTCACCAACTGCGATGACTGCGGTGAGCCAATTCCAGCAAAACGGCAAATCTATGTGCCAGGTTGTTGCCGCTGCGTGGCATGTCAAACCGGTTTTGAAAACAGCTTTAAAGGGCGTTCAAAATGAGATTAATCGTCATTGCCATCCTGCTTATGATCGCTATTCCGGCTCAGGCGCTCGATCCCGGCCAGTTCGACATCACGGTCTATGCCAATGAGGATTACCGTCTCAACCTTACCCACACCGCCAACGGGGTGCCGGTCAATCTCACCGGATATTCATTCAAGCTGCAGGCTCAGGCCAAAAAAGGGCCAGGCGCAGCGGTCCTGGTCAATTTCTCCAGCGCCGTTACCGATGCGACTGCCGGACAAACCAGCCATTGGCTCAGTCGTCGGGCAACAGCAGCAAACTCCAACGCTGCCGGTATTTATGACCTGATGCAGACTGCGCCAGACGGCACCGTAACCTATCGCATGCGCGGGGCCATCAAATTCCTGGAGACCGTAACCAGATGATTCATTTTCTCACCGCCATACTACTGCTGTGCCTCCCGGCGCTGTGCGCTGCCGAACGAATCGGCATTACCATCACCGGCCCCAGCCAGCAGTTGACTGTCGAGAAAAAAAGCACGGTCATCACGCCCGAAACAGTCACGGTCAATGCCCAGGTCAATGTTACCGGCACCGAAATTCTCACCATTGCCGTACCTGGTCCCCAGGGGATCCCCGGCAGCGGGTCAAGCGGTGGCCCGGTGCAATGGGCTGATGTTCAGAGCAAACCAAGCACCTTTGCGCCGTCCGCCCATACCCAGGCGGCAAGCACCATCACCGGCCTGGCTACGGTTGCCGTCAGTAACAGCTATGGCGACCTGAGCAATAAGCCGACTATCCCCAGCGGTGCCGAACAGATCGCCTACAATGCCGGCACGGTGAAGGATGCCCTTGATCAGCTGCTCTATGTGCCGATCGGCATCAACTCTTTCACTCTGGACAGCGGCGGCAACATTACCCGCGAGATCGGCAGCTCGTACACGGTCGGGACTCTGGCCTGGAGTACCAACAAAACCGCCACCAGTCAGACCATAAACGGCACGCCGCGCACCAGCCCTTACAGCGTCAATGCAACGGTTTCAACCAACCAGACCTATGCGCTCCAGGTTGGCGACGGCCAGACCACGGCTACCAGCAGCCGCACGGTGACATTCACGCACCAGCGCTACTGGGGCGTAAGCTCTTCCGCGGCAATCGACGATGCCGGTATCATTGCGCTCGCCAAGGAATTCAGTACGTCCCGCGGCCAGACTCGAACCTTTACGCCGGTCGACCAGTATATCTACGTCGCCTATCTTACCACCGGCGGCGATGCTGCCTTTACGGTCAACGGTTTCTTGGATGACTCCTGGCAACTGGTACAACGGCAGTTTATCAACTCCTCCGGTTACTCAGCCGAGTTCCGCATTTACCGTTCGGCTAACCGCCTGACCGGAACGTTTTCTGTGGTGGTGTCATGAAAGCCTGGCGCGAGTTGATCTTCTTGGCTGTTTTCCTGCCACTCTGCGCCGTATGGGCCTATGCCGCTGGGGTAGTTGTGCCCAATATTGTCAGGCCGGGAGGTAATTTTCCGGTTGTAGATTCAAGCGAAGTTAAAGGCGGACCGATCTTTGTCCGCTATTCGTCGGACCTTCGGAACATCCCTGAATCACGGAAAACCCGATGGATGCAGGTGCATGTTCATGAGCTTAACGAATGGTTCGAGGCATATTCAACTAACGGCCATTTCTGGCAGCGCCGTCCAGGCACTGGCGGCGGTGGCGTTACCTCGCATCCGGCTTTATCAAATCGGGATCTACCCAACCAGCATCCGACCTCTGCGATTACCGGACTAGACAACCTACTGTCCCAGGCAAAAACCAAAGCCGAGTTTGATTCCTGGACAGCCAACTTTCGCCGCTCCGTGCCGCTTGGTCGTCGCGGTTATGACGGCCGCGATGCACCGTCGCCTCTGGAGTGCATCATCTTTAACGAAGGCAACGACGGGGCCAGCTACGATGAAACCGGCGGCAATCCAACTCCGCAAACCATTGGGCCACTGTCGATCTGGGCCTATGAACACAGCACGCTTAAGCAGATCACCGGCGCATCCTGGACCATACCTGCTGTCGATACCCAGTTAGTCCCGCCGCCGCTGGAGCTGGACGGCCAGCAGCAAAAACGCCAGGTCCTGGAGCTGTCGATACTGCCCAGGTATTCAAGCCAGCGCACCAATAACAAGGTCAAAGGCTTCGCCTGGATCACCAGCTCCAGATATCCCTACAAGCGCAACTGTTCGGCCAGCTACACCTTTGCCTTCACCCAGCGCGGACCTATCGGCCAAAAGGGTGACCCTGGCGATATCACCCAGCTAACCAGAGATGAAATCGTTGCCAAGATTGCCCAACCTAGCAACAACCCGGTAACTGTGCGGCCGGCCACGCCAGGGCTGCAGACATTACTTGATTTCCAGAACTATAGCGGCAATACCGTCGCCTGGGTTGATAGCCTTGGTTATCTCAATTTTATGGCTGCCAACGGCTTTCCTATTGCCCGCATCCAGACCGACGGACTGATCGCGCTGCTCTACAACAATATGATGCGCCTCCGGATGAAGAATGACGGCTCCATCACCTCATACAATTCCAATGGCACCACAGCCTGGTCATTAAGTAACACTGCGGTGCCAATCGTTGATCCAGGCGCAGTTGCCGTTGATGGTCTTTGCTTAAAGAAGCGCATCAATAACACCTATTTTTTCGAGAACTGCGCCACCGGAGTAGTCGCCACAGCTGCCGGTAGCCTCAATTATGTCCAGTACCGCGGCAGTGACGGTTATCTGGCTGCCAAAAGTAACCTGATGTTCGATCCTGTTACCAATACTCTGACCTTGACCGGTCCCATGGTGATCAAATGATGAAAAAGACCTTGATAGCGCTGGTAATCCTGTGGCTGGCAGTTATGGCGCTTTTTGCCCGCATTGCCTGTAGCGCTGACTTCAGAGTCAAATGGATGCCTAACAGCGAGCCGGATCTGGCTGGCTATAAAATTCATTGGGATAAACAGCCGGTGCCACCGTTTGCTAATCACAGCAGCGTTGGCAATGTCACTACTGCTGTACTTAAAGGGATGTCAAACCCCACTTATATTGCCATTACCGCAATTAATAGCAGCGGGTTGGAAAGCGGTTATAGCGCAATTGTATCAAGCATGATCGCACCGCCCGCTGGGGTGAGAACCATAGTAATTGGCGGGCTGGAAATACAATGAACTTGCCGGGACGGTTCGTAATGCCGGGACTCTTCTCAATTTAGCGTAAAGGATCGGTTAACCGGTGGGTGTTGAGGGTTTGCCCGGTACCCTTGATTCCTGGCAAGTTCAAGGAGGTTCTTAGTGTGGAGAATATCGATACCAATTGTTTGTCTTTTTGTGGGGTGGCTAGTACTGGCATTCAGTTGCGATCGATCAACCAAACCACGCCAGGGCGTAATCTGGAATTACTTGAACGCTTCTACCGGGCCAACTTGGAACTATTATAACGGTTCCATTTATCAGCCGATCTGGAATCCGAGTAACCCAAGCTATACGCCGTGCAGCAGCTATACAGGCCCGGACCTGCCTCCGGAGGGGACCGTAATGAACTATTTGCCGCTCACGGCGATTACCCGGGTAAACCCGACCTGCTCAACATGTCATGGCGACTGGGGTCTCTGGGCTTTTGGTAATGCCACTACCGCCTTGGCCCACGGCAACGGCAATCCGGTTACGTTCGGAGAATGATTTGCGCAACAGAGGGCATCAATGGCTTATCGCAATCACCATGCTGCTGCTGGCAGCTTCTGCCCACGCTATCACAGTCACAGTCGAGAAGCGCGGTACCGGCACAGCCATCATTACCGGCAGCACTACCTGCAGCAGCACTGCGCCCCGCTGCACTTTCGAGGCGGCAGCCGGGCAGGTGCTCACCTTCGATATCATTCGCGACTCCAGCAACGCCGATCTGCTCGGCTGGGGCGGGTTGTGCGCACAATTCGAGAATCAACGGCCATGCACCGTAACGCTCGACGATATCGCAGCCAGGCGCTACCGCGGGTCGTATCCGGTAATCGCGGCCCTCGGTTACTACCAGGATGGCGTCTGCCGCGCACCGGGCGGCAGCCTCGATTATCTGTATTTCGCCGATCTACCGACCGCCTACAACGCGGTCAAGGCGGCAGTCGCCTCAAATCCTATCGACTGCACCGCCAATGGGATCCTTACTGTAGGCAATATTGATACCCCGCTGGTCATCAGCGGCGGCTGGCCGGATTTCACGCCGAACAGTCAACCGACCGACCAGACCAGTACCATAGCGGAAACGATCACTGTAACCACAGGCAGCTTAACCATCACCGGAGGCGGCATCACCATCGCCTGCGGTTATAAACGAGTAACCGGCCCGTATGTAGTCACCGAGCCGCTGGTAATAGGAGCAACACCATGCGATTTTGGCTTAATTGTGCGCTGATCATAGTTGCCCTGGCAGGCGTAGCGCGGGCCGAAGATCCACCGCAAAAACCGTATATCGGTACGCGAGCCTGTGGCGGTACACCGCTGCCGGCGATTAACGATAATGTCTGCATCCCGATCGACCTCTACGATACCCCTGGTCAGTTTTATACCGAGCCGAGCCAGTGGAGCGACTATATTCAGGGACGGCTCCAGGGCGTATTGGCCCCGGCCGTTCACAGCCATGCCGCTGCCACCAGCAGCACAGCCGGTTTTCAAAGCGCCGCAGATAAAGCCGCCATCGACAATTACCTGGCCATTGCGCCCATAACATCGAAACGCGAAGGCGCTTATGGCGACGGCACTTGGCATAGCCTGGCATCTCAAGGATATACCGTTCCGGGTGCCCAGGTGCGCTGGCCGTATCTCACTACAGACGGGACTTTAGCCGGCACGCATCTGATTCAGACCAGTGTTGACCTGGACAACTACGGCATAGACTGGAGCGCGATCCAGCACGGCGTCAACAAAGCAGTTGCCCTTGGCAGCTATGAATTTTTCCTGTCCGGGCTTAATCATAATCTGGAGCGGCCTGTCTCGATCTCATCTTTACGATTCACCTTTAGCGGCAACCGCAGCAGCAGCCGACTGACGCCGCGGGACGGCTCGTTCTCAACAACAGCCGGATTGATAGAGGTCACCAATAGCGGCTACCGGGCATTAACCCGGCCGGTGGTTAACGGCGTGATTTTCGAGGAACCGAGCCGGGGTGTGAACTATGCGGACCCTGGCGGCGGAGGAGCCGGATCACTTGGTATCTACACGGCAATCAAAATAAACAGCTGGTCTACAGCAGCGTTAACAAACAACCTCTGCAATTTTATGGGGACATGTATCCGGCTAGTGAATGCATCGAATGACGTGATTTTCAGTAACAACAAAACGTGGGACACCCTGCGGCCCGTGTACTTTGACGCTATCGCAGAGTCGACAAACAAGGCCCACCAAGGGACTACGATAAACAGCAATCAATTCATGATGCACTATAAGCCGTCCAGCGGTTCAGGCCCTGTCATTACATCATCCGGCGGGTTCAGTATTAACGGACTGAAGTTGACAGACAATGAGGCTGAAAACCATGCCGGCTGGCTCTATCACACCGGTGTTGCCAGCGAAGAGGTCAACTTCTGGGATGTGTCGCGAAACCGCACCAACAACTACCATGACGCCGATGGTGTCGTAAAACTCACCAACATCCAGTTCGGCTGGGGCAACAAGTTCTCCGGTAATCTGTTCTACCAATACCTGACCTCTGCTGCTGCACCGGCGATTTTCAATATCATAGGCGGCTCTGGGTCGCTCCGCATAGATGGTACAACCACAGGGCATAATACCGGCTGCCTTGTCAAATATACCCCTAGCAACAACTCCGAATACATCCTCAACTTGATCGGTAATCAGTTTGCGGCGTATGGCATGGGCAGCGATTGGGGGAAGCTGGTTTGTGTCTCCGACCTAAATTACACAAATTTCCTCAGCATCTTCACCAGCGGCAATTATGCCTATAAAGGCTCCGGTGCACCGGTAATAGATCCGGCGCAATTTGCGACTACTGACGGCAATATCCGGCTGTCGCTGACGGGTGAAATTAACCGGACGTATTCAACAGCCGGCGGACTGTTACCTTATGACGCCCACCAGATATATGTGACAGGCACAACCAGTAACGTACTGCTACCGACCCAGCGCTGGAATATGCCGACCCTTAATTACCGCATTACCAATCGCGCAACAGGAACAGCAACGGTGGCTGTCGACATTGCGCCGAACTCCTGGATCCGCGATATCAATGGCAACAACGTGTCATCACTCACTATCGCACCAGGTGCCAGCAAGTCCTTTTACTCGGTGTCAAGTATGCCCTGGTACTGGCAGGAGGAGTTACCGTAATGGCTTACACCATCCGCATCCGTGAGCAAGTAGTCCCGAAATATACGCAACGTCCCGGCCCAGGGAAGATAGTCGAGCGGCTCAATCCCGTGCCGATAATTCCTCCACCGTCGCCTGGTGCCACGTTGATCTGGAGCGATCTCTCCGGTATCTACGAGGCCGACCCGGCCAAGCGGCTCGAACTGTGGGAAGACCCGCAAGGCCTTTTGAATGATGCAGCGGCGCTGGCTGAGTGCCCGGCGCTGAAAGTGGCGATTATCGACAAGATCAAGCAGCTGCGGGCCGTAGCCCTGGACAAAGCTACCCGGAGCCCCGGCGTCTCGGCTATCTACGCCGAGAACTACTTTGCAGCGGTCGAATACCAGGCTGGCCGGCCTGAATCCTTGACCAAGGCCGGCATGACCGCCGAGGTCCATTTAACCGGTCTAGCTGCCAACCTCAACATGACTGCGCCGCAATTTGCGGATTACATCATCAAAGAGAACCGCCGGGTAGGGCCGCCGCTCTATGACATTGAAGGCGAATACACTCGGCTGGCTTATGCCGTTATCCCGCTATCTCAGTCGATACCGGAAATCATGGCAGCCCCTGCACAATTTCAGCAGTTCTGCGGCTTATAAGGAGAAAGCACATGATCAGAGTGGCATTCTACAAAGGCAAGCGGTCTGGCTGGCGCGGATTCTGGGACCGGGTTATCCGTACCGTCTCTGCCGGACCATACTCCCATTGTGAGCTGGTTTTTGGCCCGGACCCGTTGCTGTGGGCGTCATCGATAGCCGCTATCGGGGTCCATTGCGATCACAACGGCGAGCCGGATCCGGCTGAGTGGGATGTCATTTACATCGACTGCGAACCCGATGCCGTCATTGATTTTCTCTGCCAGGAAGTCTGCTCCCCTTACGACTGGTTCGGGGTAATCCGCTTTGCCCTCCCTGGCTTTAAAGAGAGCCCCAAGAAATGGTTCTGCTCTGAAATCTGCGCCGCTGCCCTCCAGGTTGCCGGGATACTGCCGCAAAACATCAAGCCGCATACGCTCAGTCCAACTGGGCTTTACTACGCATTAAACCCGCAGTTAAACAAGGATAAGGGAGGCCTTTAATGGCAATTGATTACAATGCAATGCAGTTCTGGGTGTCGGTGGGCGGCAACCTGGTCGTCGGGATCTATGTCTATCTGAGCAATAAACAAAAGGTCACCAATGATCGGTTTACCACCCTGGAGAATGCCGTAAATGAAAGGCTTTCCAAGGATGATCTCAAAGCGGCCAAGGTTGCCCGCGATGAAAGCTGCCGCCAGCACAAGATTGAAACCGACAAGCTCAAGGACATGTATTCCGGGTTGAGCATCAACATCGGCAACCTTCCGAATCAAAAGAGCATAGAGCGGCTTCATGAAAGGCTGGATGGCTTGGTGAAGCTGGTAAGCGGTGTCGAGGGTGAAATCAAGGGGATGTCCCACACATTGGATCTACTACAAGAACACCACATAAAGGAGAAAAGCTGATGAGCTTCAGTGACCTTGTAACCCAGGACATCCGTCTGGTCATCCTTCGCACCCTTGCTGAAACCAACGGCTACAGCTGCAACGAGTCGATCATCCACGCGATTCTTGCCAAGTTCGGCCACAAAGTCAGCCGCGACCAAGTTAAGAACCAACTGGCCTGGCTGGAAGAGCAGGGGCTGGTTACGCTGGAAACTGTGGTCGATATCTATGTGGCCACCATTACCGGCCGCGGTGTCGATATCGCCGATGGCTCCGCTACCGTGCCCGGCGTCAAGCGTCCGCACCCAAGGGGATAACCATGCCACAGGTATCGAGCATCGACAGATTACCGGCGGATATCAAGGCTCAGTTGCAGCAGCTGCTCCAGGATCCCCGTTGCACTCAACTGGATGCAACGGCAAAAATCAACAAGGTTCTCGAGGAGGAAGGCTATCCCGATCGGGTAACGAAAAGCAGCGTCAATCGTTATGCCCAGCGGATGGAGGAGGTTGGGGAAAAACTCCGGCAAAGCCGGGAAGTGGCGCAGATGTATATCGCTCACGTCGGCGCAGCTCCCCAGGGTCAAACCGGCCTCCTGATCAACGAGATGCTGCGATCAATGGCGTTTGAACTCTCTTTAAAGCTACAGGCTGTCGACCTGGAAGATCCGGAGAATATGTCCGCCACCATTGACCAGGTCAAGGCTCTGGCCCTGGCTGTCCAGCGTCTGGAGCAGTCGGCGACGATCAATATCAAGAGGGAGAACGATATCCGTAAAACTGCGCTGGCCGATGCCGCAGCCGAAGTGGAGAAATCTGCAAATACCCTGCAGATCAAGCCTGAAACCCTCGCTTATATCAAACAGGTGATCTATGGCCTTGCATCTTAACCCGCTGCGCTTGGCGCTGTTTGCGATCGTCTTTTTCTTTGCCCTGGGGGCTATTAAGCCGGATTACCTGCTTGCCGCCGAAAAGCAGAATGCCGTGCCGGTACATGTCCCGACCCCTGAAGATTCTAGATGCGCCACAATGCCCGGCCTTGACCCGATCATTCCTCTCACCCTGTACCAATCCCGCTGGGTCCAGGACAAGAGCCGATTCAAGATCGGCATGGTCAGCAGGCAAGGGGGCAAGTCGTTCAGTACCTCTCTTGAAGCAGTTATCGATTGTTTCGAGCATAAAACCAAGTGGGTATTCCTTTCCGCAGGCGAGCGGCAATCCAAGGAATTGATGGCCACTGCGGCCATGCATGCCCGAGCCATAGGCCTTGCAGTAATCGAGCTTGAAGGAACCTTCAAGGAAGGCGACTCCGAGTACAAGCAGCTTGAGATCATCTTTCCCAACGGCTCCCGTATCATAGGCCTGCCTGCGAACCCGGCAACTGCCCGTGGTCATTCCGCACACATCCTGCTCGACGAGTTTGCCTTCCATAAGGACAGCCGGGCCATCTGGAAAGCCCTCTTCCCCACAGTCACCCGCGGCTACAAGATCCGGATCATCTCCACCCCGATGGGGAAGAAAAACAAGTTTTATGAACTCTGGACAGCCAAGACCGTGCAGATGTTCGACGGTCTGGAGCATGAGTTCAAAGGCGAGCGCGGCGGCTGGTCCAAACACAAGGTTGATATATACGATGCCGTGGCCATGGGGCTCAAGCTGGTCGACGAGAACGGCGAAGAGATCGAGCCTGAAGACCTTCGGCTGGCTTTGGCGGATGATGAAGCCTGGCACCAGGAATACCTGTGCGAATTTCTCGACGAAACCACAGCCTGGCTCCCCTACGATCTTATTGAGGGAGTAGAGGATATCCAGCTTGACCCAATGCCACTATGGGCTGAGGAGCTTGTTAATGCGGCTATTGATCATCATGAGCAGTTCAAGTCCTATGAGAATCCTCCAGAATTCACGGCGGGCCGGGAGATCCTTTCTTCAGTCCTGTTCCCTGGCGATCTGTATGCCGGCTTTGACGTCGCCCGAAGAAGAGACCTATCCATCATATGGCTTGACGAACTTATCGGAGACCTGGCGCGATCCCGCGCTGTCATCGACCTCAAGAAGCAGCCGTTCGGAGTGCAGCGCCTGGTTCTCTTCGCGTTACTGCGGCTGCCACAGATGCGCCGATGCTGCATTGATGAAACAGGGATCGGCATGGACCTCGCCGAGAAGGCAGTTGAGATTTTCGGCGAGAATCTGGTCGAGGCGGTTACATTCACGCCCAAAAACAAGGAAGCGCTGGCAACCGGCATCCGTAAAAGTTTAGAAGACCGTAAAGATCGGATCCCGGCTGATACCCAGATTCGTAACAGCCTCCACACGGTGAAAAAGGTCGCAACGTCTACCGGCAATTTCCGGTTTGACGCCGATCGGGAAGAAGCAACTGGCCATGCTGACCATTTTTGGGCTAAAGCGCTGGCAGTTCATGCTCGATCAGCGCCGATAGAAGATACATCAATCCTCTCCGGATCTCCCCGAGAGAGTTACAAAACAGCACAGGGGTACTGAAATGGCTGGAATGTGGGTATCGCCAAGTGAATACGTCGAGTTCTCCGAGACTCCCGATGAATCGCAGTTGATGACAGATATTGCTACCCGGCAGGCCGCGTGGGACTGGTCAGGGTTCATGGGGCTGCTTCCGGATCCGGATCCCATCCTCCGAAAACTTGGCGACGGTTCCGAGATCCTGGAAAGCCTCACTGCCGACGGCCATCTGATTTCCGTCATCCAGCAGCGTAAGCTCGGCACCCTTAAGAAAGAATACCGCTTTGAGGCTGGATTGGCTCCGGGAGAAACAAAGGCATCCCGCCGGGCTACCCAACTGAGTGACGGCTTAAACTCAGACTTAGAAAACGTCGATCTTTACAATCTTGTTTCCGGTCTATTGGACGCACCGTTTTATGGCAATACTCCGGTCGAAATCAAATGGCGGCCGGCTCCGGACAATAACCGGCTGGCAATCAAGGATCTGGAAGTAAAGCCCACCCGGTGGTTTTCTTTCAACGAGTATAACGAGCCTCGTTTTGTCTCCATTCAAAACTCGTGGGACGGCTTGGAGCTGCCATTCGGCAAGTTTGTATTCTGCCGCCATTTCCCTACTTATGACAATCCCTTCGGTCTGCGGCTCGGGTCTCGCTGCTTCTGGCCGGTAGCGTTCAAGAAGGGCGGCATTAAGTTCTGGTCAATTTTAGCAGAGAAATACGGGATCCCTTTCCTGATCGGCAAGCATCGGCCCGGTGCGACTCTGGCCGAAAAACAGGAAATGCTGTCAAATCTGACCAATATGGTCCGCGATGCCGTGGCTGTTATTGCCCAGGGTGGCGCTGTAGAGATCCTGGAGACCGGCAAGGGGGGGAGTGACGGCAATATTCACCAGGGGCTGGTGCACGAAATGAACTCCGAGATGTCGAAAGTTATCATGTGCCAGACCTTGACAGCAGAGGTTAGCGACAAGGGCGGCAGCCGTGCCCAGGGCCAGGTGCATGAAGACATCCTGGAGGATGTCCGTCACGGAGATCAAACCCTGGTCAAAAAGACCATGGAAGAGATTGCCTGGCTGTACGGCCTGGTTAATGCTCCTGGAGTTCCTACCCCGAAGTTTGTTTGGTACGAAGAAGATGACCCAAAGAAAGAGACTGCTGAACGGGATAAGACTCTGAAGGAAACCGGGGTCAAGTTTAAAAAGAGCTATTATGTCCGGCAATATGGCTTCCAGGAAGATGATTTCGAGCTGGAGGGAGCTTCTTCCAACCCGGCAGTAGATAAAGGGGTTAAGGAGTTTTCAGAGCATGGGACAAGCCCCTTTCCCGATCAGGCGGCAATTGATGCCATGACCCATATGACCACTCCGGAAGGGATGCAGGGTCAAATGCAGCCTGTGCTGGCGCCGGTGATTAAGGGGCTGCTGGAATCCGGTAACCCTGATGAAGCCATGCAACGGTTGATAGCCTCTTTCCCTGATATGAAAAGCACAGAGTTGGAGCGATATCTAGCCAACCTGATGTTCCTGTCCGACATGATCGGCCGGCTGTCTGCCGATAACGAGGAGTAGATGGACTCCATAGACATCTCATACCTGTTCACCCTGCCGCCGCAGAAGGCGATCGAGTATCTGCAGACCAAAGGCTTTAAAATCACCTTTGACTGGCACGAGCTGCTCGACAGCGCTCATGCCCAGGCATTCACTGTAGCCAAGGCCATGGATCTCGATGTACTGCAGAGCATCAAGTCCGCCCTGGTGCAGGCCCTGGAGAAAGGAGAGAGCTTCCGCACTTTCCAGCAGCAGCTCACGCCGAAACTGCAGGCGCTGGGGTGGTGGGGCAAGGAAGAGATCCTCAATCCTGCGACCGGCGAATTGCGGGTTGCCCAGCTTGGTAGCCCGTACCGCCTCCGCACCATCTACGAGGCCAATTTGCAGAGCGCCTACCAGGCAGGCCGCTGGCAAAGCCAGTGGGAGAACCGGGCCGACCGGCCATACCTCATGTATGTCGCAGTCCTGGACAGCCGCACCCGTCCGGCGCACCGGGCGTTGCACGGCACCATTGCCCCGATCGATTCTCCGTTCTGGCGCTACTTCTACCCGCCCAACGGCTGGCGCTGCCGCTGTCGGGTCCGGTCGCTTACCCAGGAGCAGGCAACGGCCATGGTCAAAGACGGGCAGGGGGTATGGGTTGCCGAGGATGGCCTGGGCAGCAAGCAAATAGAGATCTCGCACAGCGGCGGCGAAATGGGCACCGTTGCGGTATATCGCGGGGCCGATGCCCTTGGCCGGTCGTTTGCCATCTCCCCGGATCTCGGCTGGAGCAGTAACCCAGGCATGGCCAAGTGGCAGCCGGATCTGACCAGGTACGATGCCGACGTGAGGGCGCTATGGCCGCGATAAGCAAGGTCCAACTCCAGGGCGATGCAGCCCTGCGGCAACGGCTGCACGCCATGATTACCCGCGGCGCAAATCCGCAGCCGTTGCTGCGACAGATCGCCGGGATTATGGACGATGAGGTCCAGCAGAATTTTGAGGCCGGCGGCCGGGATCCCAAGTGGCCGGAATCGAAACGGGTCAAGAAGAGCGGCGGCCAGACCCTGATCAAGTCGGCGCAGCTGGTCAACTCTATCCAGCAGTTTGTCACGGCCAACGCTGCCGGGCTCTCCACCAACAAGGAATACGCCGCCATTCACAATTTCGGCGGCGAGATCAAGCGCGGCCCGCATTACTCTACCGTCCGGCTGCGGACCGATGCCAGAGGCAATCTGCTGCGCCAGGGCACGGAAGGGTTGAAAGCTAACCTGGCAGTGTTTGCCAAGGCCAGCCACAAACGAACCGTCACCCGGTTCCGCTTCAACAACGGCTATACAATCAATATGCCCCAGCGCGAATACTTTAAAATCAGCCCTGCCGGCATGGAAAACATCAAGTCGGCTGCCGCGCAGTTTGTCGTCGGACCATGAAAACGCCAAATTTTGATTTTAAGCGCCGAACTCACCCCGCCCCCTGACTACCCCCTGTAAAAATCTTTTTAAGCCAGCTCAATAAAATTTAAAGAATGTTTTAACGCGGTTCCATCTTGAGGTTGAACTGAGTTTTTGAAGAGGTTCAACGTACATCGACCGGTCCCCTGTTGTACGGTGCCACTGCACCGGACAACAGGGGGGAACTATGACTGACTGGATAGAAATTTTCAAAACCGGCACTCACCGTGACAGCCGCGGTCGTGAACGGACCTGGACTACTGCTGATCTGGACAAGATGGTTAGCATGTATAACCCGTCTGATCATGAGGCTCCGATGGTTATCGGCCATCCAAAGACCAATGATCCTGCATTTGGCTGGGCGCAGCAACTCAAACGAGTTGGAGACAAACTGCTCGCGCTGCCGGGTCAGGTTGTGCCCGAGTTTGCGGAAGCGGTAAAGAGCGGACTTTTCAAGAAGCGTTCAATCCGGGTAAACCCTGACGGGTCTCTGGCGCATATCGGTTTTCTCGGAGCAATGCCCCCAGCCATCAAGGGGTTGAAGGATATTGAGTTCAGTGAAGGTGAAGAATTTTCAGATTACGACTTTAACGAAGAAACCCAGGAGGATCACATGAAGACAGTAGAGCAGCTGCAGAAGGAACTGGATGAGGCTAAGAAGCAAAACGAAATGCTCCAAAAACAGTCCAACGACTTCAAGGCCCAGGCTGACAAGAGTATTGCGGACTTTGCTGAGGAGCAGAAGAAATCGCGCCGGGTAGAGATCACCAGTCTTGTCGATGCTGGGATCAAAGATGGCAAGATTCTGCCGGCGTGGAAGGAAAAGGGCCTTGTCGATTTCATGACCGCTCTGGAGGAACAGTCCGGAGAGTATGAGTTCTGCGAGGGGAAGAAGCAAAGCCCGCTTGACTGGTTTAAAGGGTTCATCTCCGATTTCAGCGAGCATCCGCTCTTTAAGGAGATGGTTAAACCGGAAAAAGAGGAGGAGAAGAAAAGCGCCGATTTTGCCGAGGATGAGAAACTGGCCAGTGAGATGGCCTCTTATGTGACTCCGCAGAAGTAGCCAATAGTTAACAACTACGAACAAGAAGGGGAGAAAAGATGACCGAATACGAACTTTTACAAAAAGGCATTATTGCCAAGGAAGGTGTGGTCCGTAAAACAGTTACCGTCGCGGCCGGCAATGATCTCGTCGCTGGCACTATTATGGGCCGGATAACCGTGGGGCGCAAATTCAAGCGGTCCTTGGCCGCTGATGCCGATGATGGTTCCCGCACTCCGGTTGCTGTGCTGCTTGAAGATGCTGCGGCAGGCAGTGCTGATGTTCAGGCAGTAATCGGCCTTGGCGGCGGCGCTTATGTCAAAGCCAACATGACCGGCCTGACTGAAACCGCAGAAGACGCTCTGGAAGCAAAAGGAATCTATTTCCTTTAATCACCATTCAACAATTTTACTGGAGGTAATTATTATGCCGAGATTTTCCACGATGTTCACCTGGCTGGGACTTGTGCTCCTGGCAATTATCGTCTGTCCGGTCGCATCTATGGCCGGGGTTCCGGACACAGTAACCGGTGCGCCGCTTCTTTTCGCCGGCATCGTTTCCATGGACCAGATATTCAAAACCCGCGTCCTGGTTATAGCCATCAACAAGATGCGGCCATTTACCACCCGCGCTCTGGACCTGGTCTTTGGCCGCAAAAAGGGGCAGCTCTCCAGCATGTTTGCCTGGGATATCAAGGCATCCAACGAGCGGGTACTGAAAAACCTCCGCGTCACTGATGCTGCTCAGGTCACCAACGGCGTTAAGCGCAAAACCGTCACTTGTGAAGCACCGCGCTTTTCCGAAAAACGCTTTATTGGCGCCGATAAACTTGATGCCGCCCGTAAAGCCGGTGAACAGGGCGTGGAGCTGATGAAGGAAAAAGTCGCAGATGAACAGTTTGATATGCGTGGTGACGTTGACCGTACCCGCGAGTTCATGGCGGTAAAGTGTCTCTCCGGACAGGTAGTTGATGAAAGTGGCACCGTCATTGTTGACTACAACTTCCCGGCCGCTCAGAAGCCAGTTCTTGCCGCCGGCTCGAAATGGTCTGAAGGTGGCACCGACCCCATCGTCAATATCAGGGCCTGGAAAAAGTACATCAGCCAAAGAGTTGCTGTTGACAAGTTTGTCGCTATCTGCGGCTCCGACGCCATGGACGCTTTGATCGGCAACGAGGCGGTGGGAGATAAGCTCAAGTGGGCAGCAGGCAAACAGATCGCCGAAGAAGGCCGCATTGCCTTCCTGGCCGGCACTCAGATCGACGAGTACTTCGGCACATATCGAGATGCCGATGGCAATATCCAGGAAATGGTCCCTGCCAATGCTTTCATCCTGGTTGGTATTGGTGCCGATACTGCTGCCGAACTTTACGCCCCGGTAGTTGATCTCGATGATGAGGCCGGTGTCGGTTCCGGTAAAGAGCCAAACATCTTCTTCTCTAAAGCTTGGGATGAAAAAGATCCTTCCGGCAAGTGGATCAAGGTTGAATCCCGGCCGCTCCCAGTTTTATTCCAGCCTGAGTGCGTCATCTACGCGACAGTTTGTTAAGGGGGAACTTGATCTATGAGAGTTGAAGTCAACCCAGGCTACCACGTAGATACCAAGCTCCGTAAAGAACCGTTCTTTCCAGGGGAACAGTTTGACCTGGACGACAAAGAGGCAAACAGGCTGATCGGGCTGCAAGTAGTTAAAGCCGCTACCGGGAAAACATCTTTAACTGACAATGGAGCGCCTTCATCTCCTCAGCTTAACGTAGCTGAAACCGTCAAGCTGGTCATGGCTGCCGGTTCTCTTACTGAGCTGCAGCAGTTTAAGAACGGGGAAGAGCGCAAAGGCGTACTTGATGCCATTGCAAAACGCGAAAGCCAGATCGATGAAGAAACTGCGGTGATTCTTGCGGCTGGGATCCCGGATCTGGAAACGCTTGAAAAATGTCTCATCAATGAAAAGCGCTCGGCAGTTATCGCAGCCATCGAACAGCGTCGCGCCGAACTGACTCCGCCAGAATAATAACCGTAGGGGCGGTTCGCGAACCGCTCCTACCGGGAAACCAACATCTTCAGGAGGAAATCATGAAAAAATTGCTTTCACTTACACTGCTCTTCCTGGTCGTGACGTCAGTCTCTGCCTTTGCCACCCAGAAGATCCTCTATGACAACCAGAGCAAGCCCGCCGTCCCGATTCAGAACCTGAAAGCCCTTGCACCTGCCAAGGCTGCATCCGGATGTAATACGCAGGCGATAACTAAGGGGTATATCCAGGGGCAACACAGCTCAGTCAATGGGTATCTCGGTTACAGTGCAGAGGTGGTCACCGCTGCAGGCGTAGCAGAACCGGTCAAATGGGAACTGGATGGCACCCAGGTTGCCAGCGGGCCGGACTTTGAATTCACAAACCCGCAGGGCAGCACCTATGGTAAGGCCAAGCAAAAGGTATATTCCGCTGCTAGCCGCTCTCTGACCAGTTGCACCAGGCGGCAATAAACCATGCCTTACTGCACGGTCGACGACATCAAGAGCAAGCGGATCCCCGAGCAGACCCTGATCATGTTAACCGATGACCAGGCTCTGGAACAGATCGATACCGCTGTGGTCGACGGGATTATTGCCGATGCCGACGAGGTGATCGACGGCTATCTCAGGGGGAGGTATGAACTCCCCCTGGCGACTGTGCCTGGCATGATCAAAACTCTGTCGGTTGATATCTCGGCTTATAACCTCTATGGCCGCAGGTCGGAGTTTGAAACCCCTAAGACAGTCAACGACAAACACGCAGTTGCCCTAAAAATTCTTGGTTCCATCCAGAAGGGTGAAATCAAGCTAGGTGCTGCTGGTGTGCAGTCTCCTGAAACTGCAACCGCAAACGATGGCATGCTCATGAATGCCCCGACCAGATTGTTCACTGAAGAAGATTTAAGCCGGTATTAAAAGGACATTAAATGCTCTCCGAAAGCCTGACAACCTTAATCACTGCCCTTAAAGAAATGCCGGAGTACAAGACTGTCGACATCTGGGAAGGCGACGTTGAATCGTTGATCAATAAACCGCAGACGCTGCCTTCGGCGCACCTGATCCTGAGCAAATGCGGTTTCAGTGAGCCGAATGTAATCGGCTGCACTACCGCCCCGGCCGGAATTATCTGGTCATTAATCATTATGAGTAAAAACCTGCGGTCGAAATCAGACGGGGCAGTCGAAAGCCTGGCGTTGATCGAGGCCACCGCTATCAAGCTGTTCCGGCTCAATACCGGATACGGCTACATCCAGCCCGACGAAGCCCAACTGGTCGGCGTGCAGAATGGCGTCGCCAGCTACGGTATGTATCTCACCCAGGAATATAACCCTTAATAGAGGAGATCCACGATGTCACCACAAGCACAAGGGTCCTTGGCCCAGTTACTCATGTTGATGGAGCCGGCATTCAATACGGCCCCGACCGGCGCTTTTGCCGGCAAATCAAAGAAGGTCTATTTTGAAACCGCCTCGCTGGCATACAGCCGCGGCCTGGAGCAGTCCAAGATCATCCGGGGGGCGTCCAGGCATCCGACCCGCGGCACTGCCGGCACTACCGATGTCGGCGGCAGCATCCCGACCGAGCTGCAGGCAACCATGTCCCTGCTTTATGCGGCCCTGGGGAGCGTCAGCATAACCGCATCAGCTCCCACCGTCGGCGCCGCATTGACCACGCCCACATTTGCCTATGACTGGGTCAACCAGATCGTCACCGTTACCTGTGGCGCTGCCCATTCCCTGGTGATTGGCGATACGATCGAGATGGTGGCTACAGCCCCAACGGTCTGTAACGGCACCTTCTATTATCCGGTCATTGATGTCACATCGACCACCGCATTCAAGATCAAGGTGCCCATGGGCGGTTCCAGCACCATTACCGTCACGACCATCAAAAAATGCACGGCCGGAGTATTTACCTACACCTACAAGGCCGGCGGCAAACTCCCCTCATATATTACCGAGGTCGGCTACCCCGATATCGGCAAATACTTCAAATACACCGGCCTGACCAACTCCAAGTTCGGCATGACCATCAACCCGACCGGTGTGGTTGCGGTCTCGTCGGACTGGATGGGGGCAACGGAAACAGTCGGCGCTGCCAGTTTTGATACCGGCTCTCCGATCGACAACACCAAGATCTCGTTCGACGGTTCCATGCTGGCTGCCGCTGATATGAAAGAGGGGGGCGACGCCATTGCCCTGATCAAGAACCTCTCTTTCAATCTCGATAACGCCCTGGACGGCGACACCTTTGTTGTTGGTGGCGGCGGAGTCCGTGGCGGGATCAATCCCGGCGTCTACCAGATCACCGGCAGCGTTACCACCATATTCACCGACACGACCCTTTACGAGAAGGCCAAGAACTCCACTGAATCCTCACTGGATGCCGCCTTTAAAAAAGGTTCCGGCGATGGCACTGCCGGCAACGAAGCAATCCAGGTCGTTACCCCTGAATTGATCTTCACCCCGAAAGCGCCGGGCGTACCCGGTCCGGGCGGCGTAACCGCCACTTACGACTTTGTCGGCGATTATACCGACAACGCCGATGCGACTGCCTTCAAGATCATCGTCAAATGTACCCAGCTACCCGGCAACGTAATCTGATTTGCATGGCGGGGCCTCCGGTTCGCTCCTGTTGGAGGCCGGGGGCCTGGCCAGCCCCCTTGCCGCCGATTTTATCGGCTAACCACACTTTAAGGAGACTTGAAATGGCTTTAGATGACTTGTGTACAGCAGAAACTGCAGATCAGGGTATCGATATCGAAATCTTCCACCCCGGTTCTGGCGAATCTCTTGGCATTTTCATCCGGATGCTTGGATCCGATTCAGAAGAATATATCGAGGCGGAACGTAAAATCACCAACCGCCAGAAAGAAAAGGCCAAGCGGACCCGAGACTTTACGGCCGGGATGGATTATGACCAGAGTCAAGCTGCCCTGGTAGAGAAAATGGCGGCCTGTTTTGTTTCATGGAAAGAGGTGGTGCCTGGCAAAGATGGTCAGGATCCGGCTTTTAAGCCAACCATTGAGCTGAAGAAAGGGGAGGAACTGGAAGCTACTAAAAATAACTTCAAGAAGATCATCTCAAACCGTGGCTTTTTCTGGCTGCGGCAGCAGGTGCAGCAGGGCATGGATAATGTGACCAATTTTTTGCCGCCTGCGCGGAAATCCTCAGAGAGTTCGCCGCGTATAAATTCAGATACGAAACTCCAGGAAAAAACGGAGTAACGGCGGCTGAAGAACTGGAGGCGCTGGAGAAGCGCAGTCGCGGTAAGCGGCTGCTCCCTGATAAACCAGAGCTGCCATTTATAGTTGAGCACATCTGGACATGGTTCCAGGAGCTGAGTGCAACCAGGGGCGGCGGCTTCGGCCCCGCCCCGATCACATACCAGGAAATAGAGGCATGGTCCCGCCTCACCGGCAACCGGCCGACTCCCTGGGAAGTAACCCAAATCAAGATGCTCGATGCAGAGTATTTTGCCTGGCAGGCCGAGAAGGCCGAGAAGGAAACGGGAACTCCATGAAAATCAAGATCATCAGCGACGGCACCCCGATGGGCACAAGGATACTGGATGAATCCGGTAATCCAATGAAAAACGTCATAGCTGCTTCTTGGGAACTCCAAGCCAACGACAAGCTTGCAACCGTTAAATTAGAGTTAATTGACGTATCAGTGGAACTTGAAGGGGATGTAGATATAGATCTCCCTGAAGAAGAGCACTTTTAATGGGCAATGAATCGGCAAAATTAAAACTGATTATGGAGATCGATGGCGAGCGGGTTGTCGTCAACGGTCTCCAGCAAGTTGATGCTGCCGTCGATCGCACCGCCCAGACCACCAATAAGATGGGGGCAGCCACCGGCAGGATGGCCCAGGAGATGGAAGGGGCTTCCGGTCGCATGGCTGCCGCCACTGGCCGTATGACCTCCGGCATGGGCAACGTCTCGGTTGTCATTGGCGACATAACCATGGCGTCGGGCCGGATGGCCGCCTCCCATGAAAACAACATGTCCCGCATGGCCGAAGCCAGCAAACGTGCCCAGGGTGGCATGTCCGGTTTCGAGAAAGGGCTGTGGGATATTCAGATGCGAATTATGAATATAGCCATGGCGATCGGGGTTCTTGTTGCTGCGTTTGCTTTTACCGGCGGCGCATCGATGAAGTATCTGGGGCAACTGGAGACTGCAACCCTGGGGATCGCTACTTCTTTCATGACTGGCGGTAAATATATTGATGAAACAACCGGCAAGGCGCTGCAGGGGCAATCTGCGTTAAAGGCGGCACAAGCTGATTCAGCGCAGATTATTGAACAACTGAAAGTTGCAAACATGCAGACCATTGCAACCCTTGATCAGTTGGTTCGGGCTTACCAGGAAACCTTGCCGGTAGCAATGGCAAAAGGATTCAATAAACAGCAGGTCATGGATTTTACCTTAGCGATGGTGCAAGCCGCCGGCGCTATCGGATTACCGTTTGAGCAAATGGGTGAGGAAACGCGCTCCATCTTGACCGGTAATATTAACCCACGCAACTCCAGGATCGCCACGGTCCTTGGACTCCGCAATGAAGATATTGCCCAATATGAAGGGAATGCCCAGGCGCTGTTTGATTTCCTGATGCAGAAACTTGATGCCTACAAAGTAGCAGGTCTGGAATCACAGAAAACCTGGGCAGGGCTCTGGAGTAATACCTCGGATATAGTTGGCCAGGCTGGAGGGATGGCGTTCCAGCCCATATTTGAAGCGGTGAAATATGAGCTGGTACAGATCACCGGTCAATTGGTCTCTATCGATGAAAAAACCAAAACAATCAAATGGAACCCTGAGTTCCTTGCAGGGATAGAAACATTCCGCGACATAATGGCGGTCATTGTTCGCGAAATACGTCTGGTTAGCATGGATATTGACAAGCTTGGCGGCACTATGACTGCTCTGGGTGCCGTAGCACTGCAAGTTGGAGAGATTACGACCCGGTTTCTAACTATAGGTCAATTTGGTGATTCTCTGGCTGCCGGCACTGAAAAAATGAAGGAATGGAACAAGCGCTATGAGCAGAAATACTATGAAACTGCCAAGGCGGTCTGGATTGCACAAGAGCAGGGGAATACCCCTGGTAAACCTCCGGCATACGATCCCAACCCGGGTAAAGATGAAGCACAGAAAAAGATTAATGAATGGCGTAAGACCCTGGCAGATCTCCAGACGGAAGTCGATAACTCAACCCCGTTCATTGATAAGTTCAGCCAGGAGATCAACAAGGTAAATAATCGCTTTGATGACGTAATCCGCAAGTACCCGGCCCATGCCAGGGAACTGAACGGTTTGCGTGGTCAGATCGTCGAAAATATAACAATTCAGCAGCAATACAAAGAAGCCCTCGAGCTTGGCAGACGCGCACAGGAAGATGCCGCCGAAGCGGATCGCCGTCGGGCCGCCGGCCTGGAAGCCATGAAAAAGCATTACCAGGACGTATGGAAAACCTCTGATATTCAGAAAGAGACTTCCATGCTCAACCTGGAATCATCCGGCGGTGATACCGAAAAAGCCAAACTGCGCCAGTCGTATGAAGACCGGATCGAAATGGCTCGGCGGGCCAATGTCGAGATCGCCATGCTAGGCGCTGAAGCCAGCCAGGATGAACTCGACCAGTATGCCGCCAATAACGAGAAGATTATCGCCCTGGCGCATGCCAAGATCGTGGCACTTGGGCAGCTCGATGCCGAACGCGCTGAAAACCTCCGCAAATCGCTGGACGACATGGTGTCGGCCACTGCTGATATACGCATCACTACTATTCAAGACCCGTATGAGCAGCAGCTGGCCGGGATCAAGAAACACTACGCCGACCAACGCAAAGAGCTATCCGATCATCTGAAAGCTCAGCTTGGTATGAACGGCCAGAGCGAAAAAGATCGCTTCAAGCTCTTGAGTGAATCAATAAAACGGCTCCGGGCACTGGAAGAGGCAGAGACCAGCGAGACAGAACAGGCCAAATGGGGCATGTGGCAACAAAGCCTCGGATTTTATGGCGGCGTTCTTAGCCAAATGGGCGACATGATCGACCAGTCGTCCCGCCAAGGTTTTGAGGCCAATAAAGCGTTTGCCATTGGCGCCACCATCATGAACACCGCTTCGTCAATCATGGCTCAGACTGCCGGGCCGGATGGCTGGACTCCGGCCGCATGGGGCAGGGCAGTGGCAGTTGGATTGATCGGTGCCATGCAGGTTGCCAAGATTGCTTCTACCAGTTATGGCAGTGGCGGGTCAGTCGGTGGCGTATCAGCCGGATCTTTCTCTGGTGGTTCTGCCGGTGCTGGTGGTTCGGTTGGTGGATCTATTGGGGCCCCCACAACTTCAACTCGTGACGGCCTGTCGTATGAACAGCTGCAGAGCATTGCCAATAGTATGGAAAACGCTTCCATGGCTATTGG
>NZ_JAHCVJ010000010.1 GCF_018476885.1 Geoanaerobacter pelophilus | reverse complement strand
TCAACACCGGTTACGGTGGTCTTGGCGGTTGCCTTGATACCAACTATCTCGATTTCCTCGCCAACCTTGACGATACCACGCTCTACCCTGCCGGTAGCAACAGTACCACGACCGGAGATGGAGAATACGTCTTCTACCGGCATTAGGAACGGCTTGTCGATGGCGCGCTCTGGCTCAGGAATGTAGCTGTCTACTGCGTCCATGAGGGCAAAGATGGCAGGCTCTGCCAGTTCACCTTTTTCGCCATTGAGTGCCTGGAGGGCAGACCCTTTGATGATGGGTACGTCGTCACCAGGGAAGTCATAGCTGGAGAGCAGTTCGCGAATCTCAAGCTCTACGAGCTCAAGAAGCTCGGCATCGTCAACCATGTCCGCCTTGTTCAGGAATACTACGATGTAAGGTACGCCTACCTGACGAGCGAGCAGGATATGCTCACGGGTCTGGGGCATGGGACCGTCTGCTGCGGAAACGACGAGGATTGCACCGTCCATCTGCGCTGCACCGGTAATCATGTTCTTTACATAGTCTGCGTGGCCTGGGCAGTCAACGTGAGCATAGTGACGCTTGTCGGTTTCATACTCTACGTGGGCGGTAGCAATGGTAATACCACGCTCACGCTCTTCCGGTGCGTTGTCGATCTGGTCGAATGCCTTGAACTCGGCCTGACCCTTGCCTGCCAATACCTTGGTGATAGCCGCTGTCAGGGTCGTCTTGCCATGGTCTACGTGACCAATCGTCCCTATGTTTACGTGCGGCTTATTCCTCTCAAATTTTGCCTTTGCCATGGCATCCTCCGATCTAATAGCTAGGTTTGCAGAGAATCTCTTCTCTATTGGTTAGTTTTAAAAATGGAGCCCACATCCGGACTCGAACCGGAGACCTCTTCCTTACCAAGGAAGTGCTCTACCTCCTGAGCTATGTGGGCCTGCACAGAATTTGGAGCGGGAAACGGGACTCGAACCCGCGACCCTCAGCTTGGAAGGCTGATGCTCTAGCCAACTGAGCTACTCCCGCCTAATCCTGCATTCGAAGCGTTGTGAAGACAGCAGTCAAGCGCAAACCCAGTACATACGACCAGCGGCCTCCTGGGGGTTACTACTCGCCTCCGCCTTCTGCAGAGTTTATGGTGGAGGGAGGAGGATTCGAACCTCCGAAGTCGTCCGACGACAGATTTACAGTCTGTTCCCTTTGGCCACTCGGGAATCCCTCCAGGGATGACAGGCCTAACACTGTTACATGCAAATGGAGCTGGCGATGGGACTCGAACCCGCAACCTGCTGATTACAAGTCAGCTGCTCTTCCAGTTGAGCTACGCCAGCAATATAAACAACATATTGTGTGCCAGCCACAAATACCATTGGCGGACAGAAGTTTGTTATATAGTCGAAACCAGCAGAAGTTGTCAAGCTATTTTCTGATTTTTTTTCTAGATAGTTTTTTCAGCTCCGGGGCGTGGCTACCGTCAACGGTCTTCGATGCAACCTTGCCCTTACCCCTAACCAGCTGTACGCCAAGGAGTTTTTCAGCATCAGCTTCTCTGCCGCAGGCAGCAAGTGCCGCCATAACCTTATTACGTTCTTCAGATAAATGGGCAAGCAGCAATGCTTTTTGCTGCTGCTTTTCCCGATCCGATCGCGCAACATACACCGACCCGCCGGTGAGCGGATCAATCATTGTGTGATACATTGCCGTGGCAAGCGTTCCCGGAGTCGGGGTGAACTGCTGAACCTGCTCCACCCGCAATCGGTTACGACGCAGAAAGAGGCCGAGATCCACCATGTCGGAGAGTGTCGTTCCCGGATGCCCGGACATCAGATAGGGAACAATGCCATAGCGTTTGCCAAGCCGTGCGCATTCGTCCCTGAACAGGGCCAGAAACTCCTCAAACAGTGCAGGAGCTGGCTTTCTCATCACCTGCAGAACTTTTTCACAGCAATGCTCTGGAGCAACCTTGAGCAGCCCCCCCACGTGATGAGCAACCAGTTCTCGGAAATATGCAGGCTGGTGAGCCAAAAGATCATAGCGAATCCCAGAGGTTACGGTAACATGACGAACTGCCGGCAACTTCCGAACAGCGCTCAGCAAATCAGCCCCAGCCCTGTCATTAACCTGCAACCGCTGGCACAGCGAAGGGTGCAGGCAGCTATGCCGTTTGCATGAGGCTCCGCCATCAGGAGCCCCGCAAGCGGTGCCGTACATATTGGCCGTAGGCCCGCCAAGATCGCTGACGACCCCGCGAAACCATGAGTTTTTTGCCATTGCCTCAACCTCGGCAGTAATGGAGGCGATGCTGCGACTCTGGATAGTCCTGCCCTGGTGCAAGGTAATTGCACAGAAAGCACAGCCGCCGTAACAACCACGATGCGTTGTTACCGATGCCTTAATCTGTTCCCAGGCCGGGATCGGCTCTGAATAGGAAAAGTGGGGCAGCCTGGTAAATGGCAAAGAATAGACGGCATCGAGTTCTACTGTCGTAAGTGGCACTGCTGGCGGATTACAGACCAGGAAGCGGCTGCCGTGCCCCTGAGCCAAAACATTGGAGTCCTGAGAAGTGTGCTGCTCCGACACCAACCTGAAAGCCTTGGCATAGGCAAGGCGGTCGTCCTGCACCTCCTCGCATGAAGGCAGCAGACTAGAACCAGCGGGCAAGTGCGCTGAGGCAAAAGCGGTTCCCCTGATATCGGTAATGGAGGCTAACGGCTCACCGTCTCGCAGCCGGTTGGCCAGTTCGAGCAGGGGCCGCTCTCCCATGCCAAAGACAAGAACATCAGCCTTACAGTCAAACAGAATTGAGCGGCGAACCTTGTCGTCCCAATAGTCGTAATGAGCAAACCGGCGAAGCGAGGCCTCAATGCCGCCGATAACCACCGGAACATCCTTGTAGGCGGCCCTGCAGCAAGAGGTATAAACAATGGTCGCTCGATTGGGCCTGGCGCCGTGCCGATTACCCGGAGTGTAGGCATCGTCACGGCGGATCCGTTTTTCCGGGGTATAGTGCGCAACCATGGAATCCATTGCGCCGGCAGCTACGGCAAAGAATAGGCGCGGTCGCCCCAGCACCCTGAAGGCATCAGGGTCCTTCCAATCCGGTTGGGCGATAATACCGACCCTATAGCCATGATGCTCCAGCCAGCGAGCCAGCAGCGGCACGCCGAACGCAGGATGGTCGATATACGCGTCTCCGGTTACAAAGACGACGTCAAGCTCGCCCCAACCGCGCTGCAAAGCTTCTTCTTTGTTTGTTGGAAGGAACATTTAACTCACTCAAAATTCCGGCACAGCAAAAAGCTCCAGATGCAAGGCTTGCGAAAGCTGAGGAATGAGGCGTAGTCGTAGGCTACGTCGCAGTGACGTGTAATTGCGCTGCAATTACCGGCGCGTGAGCGAAGCGGACGCGCTAAAGAAAAGCTGATTATTCAGCAGATGGACTTTTAGCGAAGCCGGGCGGTTACGGAAACAGGCCCAGCCCCTCCAACCCCAGATTCTCCGGAAAGCCGCAGACGATGTTCATATTCTGCACCGCCTGACCTGAGGCGCCCTTGGTAAGATTGTCGATTGCAGAAACAACGATAACCCGCCCGGTACGCTGATCTAACCCCAAGCCGATATCGCAGAAGTTACTGCCCCTCACGTAGGCTGTTGACGGAAACTGCCCCTCAGGAAGCACCCTGACAAACCCTTCGCCTTTGTAGAAATCAGTGTAAAGCTTGACCAGATCAGCGGCCGTCATCTTCTTAAGCAAGGTTGCATAGGTGGTTGAGAGAATCCCACGATCCATCGGCACCAGATGAGGCGTGAACGATATGACCACCGGCTTGCCGGCTAATTCTGAAAGCTCCTGCTCGATCTCCGGAATATGCCGGTGAACACCGCCGACGCCGTAGGCCTTGAACCCGTCATTCACCTCACAGTAAAGATTGTCAACCTTGGCACTCCGGCCGGCACCGCTAACCCCGGACTTGGCATCGGCAATTATGGTGGAGACATCAATCAGCCCTTTTTTAAGAAGCGGCGCCAGCCCCAGGGTGATGCTGGTAGGATAGCAACCCGGGTTTGCCACCAGTTGCGCCTTGGCAATCTTGGCCCGCCTGATTTCGGGAAGGCCGTAAACCGCCTGGCCAAGCAATTCAGGATTCATATGCGGCTCATACCATTTACCGTATTCAGCGGCATCATGCAGACGGTAATCTGCCGACAGATCAACCACTTTCTTCTTCAGTTTCAGAAAAGTCGGCACCACTTCCATTGCCGCCTTGTGCGGCAATGCCGTAAATATGAGCTCTGCCCTTTCCGCAATCCTGACCGGCTCAAGATTTTCCAGAACCAGGTCGCATCGCCCGCGAAGGGAAGGAAACAAGTCAGATATCCGCTTGCCGGCGCTCTGCTCAGAAGTAACACAGGTGACCGCCACTTCCGGATGACAATGCAAAATCCTGAGGAGTTCGACTCCGGTGTAACCGCTGGCACCGACAACCGCAACGTTAATCATGTTATTACCTCCAATACTCAGGTGGATCTCGTTTCGCATCAGGCGTTGTTCGTCAGGTACGGCCAAAGGTGCAGGCAATTGCCATTACCCCACGAAAAAAAGGGGATACCCTTGCGGATATCCCCTTGAACATACGTATCCTTGAAGGATTAACGCTTGGAGAACTGGAAGCTTGCGCGAGCAGCTTTCTTGCCGTACTTCTTCCGCTCTTTGACCCGTGCGTCGCGGGTAATGAATCCTGCCTTCTTGAGGGTTCCACGAAGCTCAGCGTCTGCCTCAAGCAGCGCCTTGGTGATCCCGTGCTTAATGGCACCGGCCTGACCTGAGTCTCCGCCACCGCTAACAGTAACGTTGATATCAAAAATGCCGACCTTTTCAACCAGCTCAAGCGGCTGGCGAACGATCATTTTTGAAGTCTCGCGACCAAAGTAGTCGTCGAGTGACTTGCTATTAACCGTAATTGCCCCGGTACCCGGCTTCATCCAAACCCTGGCGATAGAGGACTTTCTTTTTCCTGTTCCGTAATAAGTGTTTGCTGCCATCTTAATATCTCCTGAACTAAATTATCAGAGTTGAACGGTCTTAGGCTGCTGAGCCTTATGCGGATGATCAGTACCCGCATATATCTTCAGCTTGCTGAGCATGTGGCGGGCAAGCTTGTTTTTCGGGAGCATCCCTTTAACGGCCTTGCGGATAACATCCTCAGGCTTTTTCTGGAGCAGCTTGCCGGCGCTGATCGACTTGATGCCGCCGGGGAACCCTGAGTGGCTGTAGTAGATCTTGTCATCATACTTGGCACCGGTGAGCATGATCTTCTCGGCATTGACAACAATTACGAAGTCGCCGGTATCGACGCTCGGTGTATAAGTCGGCTTATTCTTTCCGCGAAGGATATTCGCGATCTGGGTGGCAATCCTTCCGAGCACCTGATTTTCGGCGTCGAACACATACCAGTCCCGATTTACCTGATCATTGTTTGGCAGAAACGTCTTCATCGAACCCTCTCACATCCGTCTAATATTCTTCCAAGAAAGATGTTTGATAAAACAATTTGCTCCACATGTCAAGGTTTTTTATCTTCGGCGAAAAAACTTCCGAAGCTGACTTCAACCAGTGACAACCCCTGTGGCGGGGCTGTGACTCCGGCAGCAGAGCGATCAGGAACCCTCAGCAAATCCAGAATCGATTCAGGGTTACGCCTGCCAAGCCCGACCTCCACGAGAGTCCCGGTCATGATCCTTACCATGTTCCGCAAAAATCCGACACCCTTGACATCGATCTGCAAAAACTCCCCATTTTCAGACAGTGTTACCGATTTTACCACGCGAATCGTGGTTTTTGCCGCACACCCCGTCCCGCGGAATGAGGCAAAATCATGCTCTCCCACAAAATGACCGGCAGCAATGCGCATAGCACCGACATCCAGCGAACCACGAACATGCCAGGAGTAGAGACGGCGAAGCGGTGAGCGATTTTGCCCGAGATGAAGCGAGTAACAGTAGTGCTTTAGCGTTGCCTCCCTGCGAGGATTAAACTCCAGCGGCACCTCCCTGGCATCCTTGACGGCAATATCAGGGGGAATGAGCCCGTTCAACCCGGCGGTAAAGGCCTTGAGCGGGATATCCCTGGTCGTCGTGAAGCTGGCCGGCATGGCCATGGCATGCACCCCGGCATCGGTCCTACCCGAGGAGTAAAGCCGGACCTGCTCCTTGAGAAGCCTTTCCAGCGCCTCCTCCAGAACCTGCTGGATTGCTAGACCATTAGGCTGAACTTGCCAGCCAGCATAGTTCGTGCCGTCGTACTCTATGGTCAGGAGAATATTGCGCATTACCGGTTCAGATATTTTTGCACCAGCAACTCGGCAATCTGCACCGCATTGGTGGCAGCCCCTTTACGGATATTGTCGGCCACTACCCACAGGTTAAGACCGTTATCAATGGATTCGTCCTGTCTGACACGCCCCACATGCACCAGATCCTGACCTGCAGCCGTGTAAGGCATCGGATAAACCTCCTTAGCCGGATCATCGACCAGCTTCACCCCTGGTGCCTTTTTCAGCAGCTTTTTCGCGCCATCCGCAGTCAGGGGCTTTTCCGTTTCAATATTCACCGACTCCGCATGACCGTAAAAAACCGGCACCCGCACCGTGGTCGCCGTAACCCGAATATCCGCTTCCATGATCTTGCGGGTCTCGTTGACCATCTTCAGCTCTTCCCTGGTATATCCATTCTCCTCGAAGGAGTCGATCTGCGGAATACAGTTGAAAGCGATCTGGTGGGGATAGACATTGCAGTTCACCGGGCGGCAGTTGAGCAGCTCCCCAACCTGCTTGCGCAGCTCGTCAATCGCCTTCTTGCCGGTTCCGGACACCGCCTGGTACGTGGAAACAACGATCCGCTTTATGGTTGCCGCGTCATGCAGTGGTTTCAGGGCAACGACCATCTGGATCGTCGAACAGTTCGGGTTGGCAATGATCCCTTTTTTAGCATAGCCGGCGATTGCCTGCGGGTTCACCTCCGGCACCACCAGCGGCACCTCCGGGTCCATCCGCCAGGCAGATGAATTGTCGATGCAGACCGCGCCGGCAGCAGCGGCAGCAGGACAGAACTCCCGGGAACGCTCCCCTCCGGCAGAAAAAAGCGCGATATCGATTCCGCTGAAAGAATCGTGTTTCAACTCCTCCACCAGCACCGGTTTTCCCTTAAACTCCAGAACCTCCCCCACGCTGCGGCTGCTGGCCAGAAACTTGATCTCTCCCACCGGAAACTCCCGCTCCTCCAGGCACTCGATCATCTGGGCACCCACAGCGCCGGTGGCGCCTACTATTGCTACGTTCCACAATTTACTCATATTGATTTAATCTCCTCTTTCCGTTACACCAGCGTTACCCTGTATTGCCATATTTTGCAATATTATTCAACAGCTTGCACTTCGGCCCCGAATGATAAACTTTTAAACTGTTTCTTCAAGTTTCTCGTTCAATCAGCATGAGTCAGCCAGAACTCCTTTTCTTCGGCCTCACTGGCAATCTCAGGATTTTTTTAAGTTTCTTGTTCATAGTCTGCACGCTCCTTTCGGTGCGTGTCCCTGGCGGATATAACCCCGCAGTTGATTCCTCACTCAAACTCTCACTAAGGATCACCCGGCTACGAGGGAGGTATGAGTAAATGCCTTCATGTGCTAAAATGAAGTAAAAAGGAGGTACGTGTCATGTCAGACAACATAATCCTAGAAAATAGCAATAAGACGAAACCGATTCTCTGGGTCACGCTCCTCGCATGGCTCGCGATTGTCCTGTTCCTCGGCGTGAACGAGACGCTTGCACGTGAACCTGGCACCCCACCCATACCTCTGCTAATAGCGGTTGTGGCACCGATATTAGTGTACCTCACTGCGTACTGGTCCGTGGCTCGGTTCCGTGAGCTTGTATTGTCGTCGGACCTTCAGTTCGCTGCCGGCATCCAGACATGGAGGTTCGGCGGTCTTGCCTTCATAGCCCTTTACGTCTACGGGGTGCTGCCGGGCCTTTTTGCTTGGCCCGCCGGGCTTGGAGACATGGCCATCGGCATTACTGCAGTATGGGTCATACGCGCGCTCAGAGACCGTCCCGACTTCGTGAAAAGCAAAGCATACCGTACTTGGAACCTGCTGGGGATACTGGACCTCGTAACCGCAGTCAGTCTTGGGGCGCTCAGTGCGTACCTCGGTATCGGGACATCAGAGACGATCAGCACATTCCCGATGGTGCGTCTTCCCCTCGTTCTGATCCCGGCATTCCTTGTGCCGCTCTTTATCATGATGCACCTAACCTCGCTGATACAGTCGAGGAAGTTGGCCGCGACAGGTAAAAGCTGCGCGTGGGTCGGACAGCGGATTCTGTGCGGAATGAAGGAGACAACGACACACGCATGATTAAGTTCTGCATTTAATGCAGCACCACGCTAAAATCAAGCATGGTTGCCATCAGAATTAATAATCCACAAACAAAAAAAGCGCGGAGTCGAAACCCCGCGCCTTTCCACATCTAGAAACGTAAAATAAAGACCATTACTTCTCCATCAATATCCGCAGCATTCTTCTCAGCGGCTCGGCAGCGCCCCACAGCAGCTGATCACCGCAGGTGAACGCCTGGACGTACTGCGGGCCCATCTTCATCTTGCGCACCCGGCCGACCGGGACGGTGAGCAGGCCGGAGACTGCCGCCGGGGTAAGCCCGGCAAGGGTATCCGCCTTGGTGTTGGGGATCAGCTTGACCCACTGGTTGTCGTTGGCGATGATCTGCTCGATCTCGGCCAGCGGCAGGTCCTTGGTCAGCTTCATGGTAATCCCCTGACTGTGGCAGCGCATGGCGCCGACCCGGACGCAGATGCCGTCCACCGGGATCGGGCTGGTGGTGCCGAGGATCTTGTTGGTCTCAGCAAACCCTTTCCACTCCTCGCGGCTCTGGCCATCCTCCACCTCGCGGTCGATCCAGGGAAGGACGTTGCCTGCCAGAGGGAAGCCGCCGAACTCCTTCATCGGCATGGAACCGTCGCGCAGCGTGGCTGTAACCTTCTTGTCGATCTCCAGTATTGCAGAGCCGGGGTTCTTTAACTCTTCTGCGACAACACCCTGCAGCACGCCCATCTGCGAGAGCAGTTCGCGCATGTTCGGCGCTCCGGCCCCTGATGCTGCCTGATAGGTCATGGACGAGAGCCACTCCACCAAGCCGGCGCGGAACAGTCCACCAAGCCCCATCAGCATCAGGCTGACGGTGCAGTTGCCACCGATGAAATCCTTCTGTCCCTTGGCCAGGGCCGCATCGATAACGTTGCGATTGACCGGGTCGAGGATGATCACGGCATTGTCTTCCATCCGCAGGGTGGAAGCCGCGTCGATCCAGTAACCGTTCCACCCCTGCTTGCGCAGCTCCGGATGTACCGCCTTGGTGTAGTCGCCACCCTGACAGGTGATGATGATGTCGAGTTTCTTAAGCTCTTCAATGTCGTCTGCCTTTTTGAGGGTGCCCCCACCCATCGGCGCAGGCTGTCCGGCCTGCGAGGTGGTAAAAAACACCGGCTCAAAACCGAGAGCAAAATCGTTCTCCTCTTGCATCCGCTGCATGAGGACCGAACCGACCATACCGCGCCAACCAACGATTCCGACTTTCATAGTCACGTTTCCTTTCACAATGTGGCGTATTAAAAAAAGACAAACCTAAGTCTGTTGTTGATCTTAATAGGCCGCGATTTTTTCGCAAGATCAAGGCTGTCAAGGGATTGCGCGGAGGCGTAGCAGCGCTACGCCGCACAAGGAATCTCGAAGACTTACGCAGATATTGCGGAAAGGGTGCGGCCTACAGGGCGGCGATAATGGCGGCGCCCATCTCCTTGGTATTCACCAGCTTCTCACCCGGCTTGTTCTGGTAGATGTCCCTGGTACGGTACCCCTGGTCCAGCACCTTGGCCACGGCATTATCAATGGCATCGGCAGCATCCACCATGGCAAAGGAGAACTTGAGCATCATCCCCATGGAGAGGATCTGGGCGATGGGGTTGGCGATCCCCTGCCCGGCGATATCAGGTGCAGAGCCGCCTGACGGCTCATACATACCGAAGGTTCCTTCTGCCAGCGATGCCGACGGGAGCATCCCCAGCGAACCGGTCAGCATGGCAGCCTCGTCGGAAAGGATATCGCCGAACATGTTCTCACAGAGGATGACGTCGAACTGCTTCGGCCACTTGACCAGCTGCATCGCAGCGTTATCTACATACATGTGGGTCAGCTCCACATCCGGGTACTCCTTGGCGATACCGATGACAACCTCGCGCCACAGGACCGATGTCGAAAGCACATTAGCCTTGTCGATGGAACAGACCTTCTTGCCCCGCTTGCGGGCGGCCTGGAAGGCAACATGGGTGATCCGCTCGATCTCGGGTACGCTGTAGCGCATGGTATCCACGCCCACCCGATCACGCCCGACACCATCGATCCCTTTCGGCTGCGAGAAATAGATGCCGCCGGTCAATTCGCGGATAACCAGCACATTGAACCCGCCGGCAATGACCTCTTCCTTCAATGATGAAGCGCCGGTCAAGGACGGGAAGATGATGGCCGGCCGCAGGTTGGCGTAAAGCCCGAAAATCTTGCGCAGCGGCAGCAACGCGCCCCGCTCCGGCTGCTCGTCCGGGGGGAGGCTCTCCCATTTCGGACCGCCGACAGAGCCGAACAGGATCGCGTCGGAGGCCTTGCAGATATTGACCGTGGTCTCCGGCAGCGCCTTCCCCTCAAGATCGATACCGGCACCACCCACGTTGGCATGGGTTCGCTCGAATTTTACCGCATATTTGCTTTCCACCGCGTCCAGCACCCTGAGTGCCTCGGCCATGACCTCCGGGCCAATGCCGTCACCAGGAAGAACCGCAACCTTGAATGTCTTGCCCATGCCCCCTCCACTTTCGGAAAAGATGAAATTAAACCGTGATTTTACGGGGCTCCCAGCGACATTGTCAATCTAAAAAACAGTTCTAAAGCCTTAATGCCACCTCGCCTGAAAAAAAAGCTGCATCCGCTGCGGCAATTGGTAAACTGGAGGCAGGAGGATTGAGATGAAGAAACCGATTATTATCGCTGCAGTCATTGCTGTTGCTGCAGTGCTGGCAATAGCCGTCATCCGCCGAACGCCGGTGGCAGCAACCGGCCTCAAGGTCTCGGGGAGCATCGAGGCGACCACGGTCCAGGTCTCGTTCAAGGTCGCAGGGCGTCTCGACAAGCGGCTCGTTGACGAAGGGGATGTCGTAAAAACAGGCCAGCCGGTGGCGCTCCTCCACACCAATGAATTCGTCGACGAGAAAAACGCCCGCTCGTCCGAGGCACGAGCAAGCCGGGCGGCCCTGGCCGATCTGGTTGCCGGGAGCCGTAAGGAGGAGCTGACCCAGGCCGAGGCGGTGCTGGCACGGATGAAGGCTGAAGCCGACCGGATGGCCAAGGAGTTTGCCAGGGCCGAGGCACTGTTCAAACGCGAGGTCATCCCCCTTAAAGAGCTGGATGCAGCCCGCGCCGGTCGCGACAGCTCGACAGCAGCGGTCAGAGAGGCCGAAGAGCGATTGAAACTGCTGAGGATCGGCCCCAGGCCGGATGCCGTCAACCAGGCGCGGGCGCGGGTCGATGCGGCCACTGCTGTGCTGGCACTGGCAGAGACCAGGCTTGCCGATACCTCCGTAGCATCTCCGGTCGCTGGTCTGGTGCTGGCCAAACATGCCGAACCAGGGGAGATGCTGGCTCCGGGTGCGCCGGTAGTGACGATCGGCAAGCTGGACGAGGTCTGGCTCAAGGCGTACATTCCGGAGACCGAACTCGGCAGGGTCAAGGTCGGCCAGCCGGTCCGTGTGACCTCCGATACCTGGCCGGGCAGGGCTTACGAGGGAAAGATTACCTTTATCTCCCCGCAGGCCGAGTTTACCCCGAAAAACGTCCAGACCGAAAAAGAGCGGGTCAAACTGGTCTACCGGATCAAGATTACCCTCCCCAACCCGAAGATGGAGTTGAAACCCGGCATGCCGGCTGATGCCACCATAGAAACCGGGGTACCAAGGCAGTGACCACGGTCCTGACAGCGGACAGCCTGTCAAAGAGTTTCGGCGAGGTTAAAGCGGTTGACGGGCTGACCCTGCAGGTCAAGGCTGGGGAGCTGTTCGGGCTGGTCGGTTCCGACGGCGCCGGCAAGACTACTACCATCAGGATGCTAGCCGGGGTCCTGGACACCACCTCAGGCTCTGCGACCGTGCTGGATCACCCCTGTTCCAGTCTAGATGCCATTCGCGGCGAGATCGGCTACATGAGCCAGAGATTCGGACTCTACCCCGATCTCACGGTGGGGGAAAACATCCAATTCTACGCCGATATCTTCGGCCTGAGCAAAAGCGAGCGCAGCGCCAACATCGAGCGGCTACTGAACGCGACTAACCTTGGCGCATTCCGCCAGCGCAAGGCCGGCAACCTTTCCGGCGGCATGAAGCAGAAACTGGGACTGGCCTGCGCCTTGATCCACACCCCGAAGATTCTGTTTCTCGACGAGCCGACCAACGGGGTTGATCCGGTATCTCGCCGCGAATTCTGGCGGCTGCTATATGCGCTTCTGGACGAAGGGGTCACCATCTTCGTTGCCACCGCCTATCTCGACGAGGCTGACCGCTGTCACCGCGTCGGGCTGATCCATAACGGCAAGCTGATTGCCTGCGACACCCCGGGGAACCTGCGCAACCTGGCGCAGGCAAAGATCCTGGAAATAGTCTCCGCCAGCCCCAAGACAGCCGACCGGCTGCTGCGCACCGCCTTTCCGGATGCGGCGGTGATGCTCTTCGGTGACCGCATCCACCTCTCGACCGTCGATCCGGAGCCGATGGCAGCGAAGACGAGACAACTCCTGACCAGCGGCCAGCTGGAGGTCTACTCGATTGAAGAGGTCGAGCCGTCCCTGGAGGATATCTTTGTTGCCATGGTCAGCGACCGGGAAAGCCCGGTAGTTGGCAACCAGCTGAGCGTTGCTGTCGATCACGGCCAGGAGCTCGGGGCAAAGGCGGTATCCGTAACCGGGCTGACCAGGCGCTTCGGCGATTTCGTTGCCGTCAAGGGGATCGACCTCGAAGTCGAGCATGGCGAGATCTTCGGTTTCCTGGGACCAAACGGAGCAGGCAAATCAACCACCATCAGGATGCTCTGCGGCATCCTGGAACCAACATCCGGCAGCGGCAGGGTAGCAGGTTGCGACATCCGCACCGGCCAGGAAGAGATCAAGAAACGGATCGGCTACATGAGCCAGAAGTTCTCGCTCTACGAAGAGCTGACCGTGGAGGAAAACATCGCTTTTTATGGCGGCATCTACCGGCTTAGCGGGAAAAAGCTGACAGAGCGGGGTGACTGGGCTATAACAATGGCCGGACTGGAGCAGCGGCGCACAGCGATTGCCGGCGAGCTGTCCGGTGGGTGGAAGCAGCGGCTGGCCCTGGGCTGCGCCCTGCTTCACGAGCCGCCGGTGATCTTTCTCGACGAGCCGACCGCCGGAGTGGACCCGCTCAGCCGCCGCGCTTTCTGGCGACTTATCAGGAGCCTTGCCGCAGGAGGAGTAACCGTTTTTGTCACCACCCACTACATGGACGAGGCCGAGTATTGCGACCGTCTGGCCATGATCCATCAGGGGGAGATGGTTGCCCTCGGCACCCCGCAACAGCTGAAGCAGGAGAAGATGTCTGAGATCGTGCTGGAGGCCTCCTGCGACCGGCCACAGGAGATCCTTTCCCAACTGGAGCAGTTGCCGGCGGTCCGGCACGCAGCGCTTTACGGGCGTGGCGCTCATCTGGTCACCGAAGACCAGAATGCCACGGAAAACGGCTTGCTTGGCTCCGCGCTTGCTGGCCGGGTAACGCTCCGCGCCGTGATCCCTTCGCTTGAGGACCTGTTCGTGTCTCTCATCGAGGCCAGGGAGAGAACAGCGACGGCACCAGACAGGCGTGCTGTCCGCTGAAACCGGGATACAATGGCAATGGAGGAGTATTTCATGTCACGACAACGCAAAATTCTTATAGCGCTAGCAGCTAGCGCAGCCCTGTTGCTGCTCTTCATCATCCTGGTCCTGCCAGGGATCGTCAAAACCAAGGCGGTTGAGGGAATCAAGAAATCCACCGGCCGCCAGGCAGCCATTGACCGGGTCTCGATCAACCCCTTTACCCTGAGCGCCAGAATCGACGGGTTTCGAATGAAAGAGGCCGACGGCGCTGCGGTCTTTGCCTCCTTCAGCAGCCTTAAGGTCCGGGTCTCCACCGCCTCCATTATCCGCCGCGCCCCGGTTGTCGGCGAGCTGACCCTGGTCCGGCCCCAGCTCTCACTGGTGCGGGTGAGCGATAACAACTACAACTTCTCAGATATCGTCGAGCGGATCAGAAAGCAGCCGAAAAGCGAAGGGGAAACCCTCTTTTCGCTCAATAACATCAGGATCGACAACGGCAGCATCGACTTCGACGACCGGGCTGCCCGGCAACCGGCCAGCCACACCTTGCGCAGCCTCACGCTGGCCATTCCGTTCATCAGCAACATCCCGTACCTGGCCGACAAGTACGTCACCCCGCACTTCGGAGCGATCATCAACGGCGCTCCGCTCAGGCTGGACGGCAAACTCAAACCGCTGACCAAATCGGCGGAAACCGTGCTGACCCTGAAACTGGACAAGCTGAACCTGCCGCACTATCTGGCGTATCTCCCGTTTGACCCCGGCTTTGCCATGCCCAGTGGCACCCTTTCCACTGATCTGGAACTGGCCTACCGGATCGGCGCCAAAGAAAAACCGGAACTGAACATTGCCGGCAAGCTTGACCTGGCGGGACTGGCCTTCACCGAACGGCAGGGTACGCCGCTGCTGGCGCTCAACCAGGCAAGCGCGAAGATTAACCGCTTGGCGGCATTCAGCAAGCAGGCAGACATCGGCCGGATACAGCTGGACGGATTGGAGGCGCATATCAGCCGTGACCGGCAGGGGAGCTGGAATTTCAGCCACCTGTTCACCGGCGCCTCGACAGTAAAACCGGCCCCTCCCGCAACAGAAAAAGCCAAAGAGCATAAACCCTCGCCAATGCCGGTGGTCACGCTGTCTGGCTTTGCACTGACCAACAGTACGCTCCATCTCCGCGATGCCCAACCGCCGGGGGGATTTGCCACGACCCTGCAGAATATCTCCATTGAAGTCAGGGATTTCAGCACCGCCCCCCAAAAGACGGCCCAGTGGCAGCTTGCCTGTGACACCGATGCCAAAGAGCAGCTGTCGGTCAATGGCACCTTCAGCGCCGCACCTGTTAAGGCTGAAGCAAAGCTGAAGCTCGTTGCAGTGCAGTTGAAGCGGTACTACCCGTACCTGAGCGGGCTGCTCACGGCGCCGATAGCCGGTTCAGCAGGACTGGAGAGCGTCCTGACCTACAGCGACGAGTCAGGACTAAAGGTTAGCGATACCACGCTGAGCGTCAGCGACCTGCTGGTTCCGTTCGGCCCGACCGATAAACTAGCGCTGAAGAGCCTGACAGTTGCCGGAACCGGCATCGACCTCAAGGAGCGGCAGGCTGATATCGCCACCGTCACCCTCCAGCGCGGCAGCGTCTCGGTCAGCAAGGAGAGCGACGGCACCCTGTCTCCGCGGCAACTGCTGAGAAAGCCGGCCGCAGCCCAGAACATACCGGCACCGGCAGGCAACGCAAAACCAGTCGAAAAACCGTTCCGCTACACCGTGCGCGACGTGGCGATAAAAGGGGTTGATGCCTCCTTTACTGACCACGGCTACCAGCCGGCGCCGACCTTTACCCTGAAAGGGATCAGCGCCGGTGCCAAAAACATCACCGGCCCCACCTTCGGACCGATACCGTTCACCCTGACCGCCGGTTTCGGTAGCACGAAAGCGAAGATCGCAGCCAGCGGCACCGCAATACCAGAGCCGTTCCGGCTGAAGGGCCTGGTCAGCTTGTCGCAGATCCCGCTCCGCGACTTTGACCCTTACTACCCGGATGATATGGGGATCTTCATCGCCGGAGGCACGGTTGACACCCGGCTGAACCTCGATCTTGCCCAAAAAGGGGACAAGATTACCGGTAATTACAGCGGCAGCCTTGGGGTACGCTCCTTCTACAGCCTCGATACGATCGAGTCGGAAGAGCTGCTGAAATGGGAAAGCCTGCAGATCGACAATATCCGCGGCACCCTGCAGCCGTTCTCCCTGGCGATCAAGGATATTGCCCTCACCTCGCCGTTTGCCCGGGTTATCGTCAACAAGGACGGCACCCTCAACCTCCAGCAGATCGGCAAGGTGCCCAAGGGAGAAGTTGCGCCACAGGTGGCCACCCCGGCACCTCAACCGGCCGTGCCAGCAACCACCGCGCCGCCGGTGGCCATCGACACCATCACCATCCAGGACGGTACTCTGGCGTTCATCGACCGCAAGCTCCCCGGCGGCTTCGCCTCCACCTTCTTCAACCTCGGCGGCCGGGTCAGCGGGCTGTCCTCCGAATCCAGCCGCTTCGCCACCGTTGACCTGCGCGGGGTGCTGGAGAACCGCTCGCCGCTCAAGATCAGCGGCACCCTGAACCCCCTGCGCGGCGACCTGTTCATGGATCTGACCGCAGCTTTCACCGACATCGAGCTGTCTCCGGTCACCCCCTATTCCGGTACCTACCTGGGATACAGCATCGACAAGGGAAAACTGTTCCTCGACCTGAAGTACAAGATCGAGAACAAGGCACTGTCAGCCGAGAACAAGGTGTTCATCGACCAGTTCACCTTTGGCCGCAAGATCGAGAGCGACAAGGCGACCAATCTGCCGGTCCGGCTGGCCGTGGCCCTGCTCAAGGACGGCAAGGGCGAGATCCATCTCGACCTGCCGGTCTCAGGCCGTACCGATGACCCAAAATTCAGCGTCTGGAAGGTCGCCTTCCAAATGCTGAAGAACCTGCTGGTCAAGGCCGCCACCTCTCCGTTCTCCTTGCTGTCATCGATGTTCGGCAGCAGCGAGGACTTCAGCTCCGTCAGTTTTGCCCCAGGCTCAGCGGCTGTCTCAGCAAACGAGCAGGAGAAACTGGTCAAACTGGCCAAGGCGCTCAAGGACCGGCCGGCGGTCTCTCTGGAGATTTCCGGGTATCTTGACCGGCAACGTGACCCGGAAGGGTACCGGCAGCTGCAGTTGACCCACCGGATTCACAATGAAAAATTCCTGGCCATGGTCAAGTCAAAGCAGAACCGGCCCGAGGACAGTCCCGAGACGGTCAGCGTCACCCCGGCCGAGTACTCGGTCTACCTGAAAGCGGTCTACCGCAAAGAGGATTTCCCGAAACCGCGCAACGCCATCGGTATGCTCAAGGACCTGCCCGATGATGAAATGAAAAAACTGATTCTTACTCACCTCCCGGCCGGAGACAAGGAGTTGCAAGCGCTGGCCCGCGAGCGGGCCGTTGCCGTGCAGAGTTTCCTGCGCGACAAGGGAGGCATGCCCAGGGAGCGGCTCTTTCTGAAACAGGACGACCCGTTCAAGCCTGCCGAGAAAAAAGAGCAGAGCCCCAGCCGGGTGGAATTCGGCGTGACGGTCAAGTAGATGAAACCGTACCGGATCAAGGCGGTTGCCTGGAAGGAGTCGCTGCACCTGCTACGCGACCCGCGCAGCCTGATCATGGGGATCGCCATCCCGATGCTGATGCTGTTTCTCTTCGGCTACGCCCTGAATCTGGACATCGAGAAGGCGCGGATTACGTTCTGGGACCAGAGCAGCAGCCCACAGAGCCGTGATTTCGTCTCCCGGTTCGCAGCGTCGCGCTATTTCAGCCTGGTAGAGAACTCCGCCTCCTATCGCGACATCGAGCAGGCCATTGACACCAGGCGCGCCATCATTGCCATCATCATCCCGCCCGACTTTGCCCGAACCATGGCCCAAAACAAGGAGACCGCAGTACAAGCCATCCTCGACGGCAGCGACGCCAACAGCGCCACCATTGTCCTTGCCTATGCCGAGGGGGTAACACGCCAGTTTTCCTCGGAGATCATTGTTAACAAGGCAGGCAGCCAGGGTTATTCCCCCAAAGTCGCGCCGGTGGACCTGCGGCCGCGGGCCTGGTTCAACACCGATCTGGTATCCAGGCATTTCATCTTTCCCGGCCTGATAGCAGTAATCATGATGGTCATCGCCGCCCTGCTTACCTCGCTCACCGTGGCCAGGGAATGGGAAACCGGCACCATGGAGCAGCTGATCGCCACCCCGCTGACCGGCGGCGAGATCATCGCCGGCAAACTGGCCCCCTATATTGCCATTGGCGTGCTGGATCTGGTGCTGTGCGTAGTCGTGGGGTATTACTTTTTCGGGGTGCCGCTGCGCGGCAACCTGTTCTTGCTCTTCTCCCTGTCGCTGGTCTTCCTGGTTGGAGCCATGGCACTGGGGGTGCTGATCAGCATCGTTGCCAAGAGCCAGCTGCTGGCAAGCCAGTTCGCCCTGGTGGCCACCATGCTCCCGGCCTTTCTCCTGTCCGGGTTCATCTTTCCGATCGACAACATGCCCAAGCCGATCCAGATTTTCACCAACATCATCACGGCCCGGCACTTCGTGCATATCCTGCGCGGCATATACCTGAAGGATTCCGGTTTTAGTGAAATTTACCTGCAGACTGTGGTGCTGGCGATCTTCAGTGTGGTGGTGCTGGCGTTGGCAGTGAAGAAATTCAGGAAGAAGATCGACTGATATGCGTTATATGAGCGGCTCCCTCATTCACTCCAGTTCCGCTTCAGCTGCTGCTCTAAGGCTCATTCCGCGGCAGCCGGAAACTCGCCTTTCAGGCTCAGACAGCCCGGCTGCGTCTCGCTTCATTGCGCCAAGAGCAGCAACGCTTTGCGAAAAGTCGTTCTCTTCGGAAACCGCTCACATACCGGATGCAAGGATTTAAAATGTTCGAGCGCCTCAAAGCAATGCTGATCAAGGAGTTCATCCAGGTGCTGCGGGACAAGCGGACCCGCTTCGTCATCTTCGTGATCCCGGTATTCCAGGTGGTGGTCTTCGGCTATGCGGTCAACACCGATGTCAGGAACAGCCGGATGGCGATCCTCGACCGGGACAACAGCAGCGAAAGTCGCGAAATAGTCGAGCGCTTTACTCGGTCAGGCTATTTCCAGACGGTCGAGCGGATTGCCGACGAGCGGCGAATGACTGAGCTGCTCAACCGAGGCGATGTGCGGGGGGTGATGGTCTTTGACGCCGGTTTTGGCGGGAGAGTTCAGGGAAAAGGGGAGGCGCCCCTGGCGTTGGTACTCGACGGCAGCGACGCCAACTCCGCCGGTATCGTCCTGAGCTATGCCTCCGCGATCATCGCCGCCTACAACATTGAACGGCTCTCTGCCAGGGCTGCCCGGGAGGGGGTGGCCCAGCCCCTTGCCGGGGTGGTGCTCCAGTCTAGGGCCTGGTTCAACCCGAACCTGGAGAGCCGGGTCTACTTCATCCCGGCGGTTATCGCCATGCTGGTAATGGTGGTGACCATGGTGTTGTCGAGCATGGCAGTGGTGCGGGAAAAGGAGATGGGGACCATTGAGCAGGTAGTGGTCACGCCGATTACCAGGAGTGAATTCATCATCGGCAAGACCTTGCCGTTCATCCTGATGGGTTACGCCAACGTGGCAATTGTGGCAGCGGTCGCGGTCCACTGGTTCGACATCCCGATCCGTGGCAGCCTCGGCCTGCTAGCTGTAGCTACCGGCCTGTTTCTGATGAGTTCACTGGGAGCCGGGCTGCTGATATCCACCATCAGCAGCACCCAGCAGCAGGCGCTGATGTCTGCCTTTTTCGTGATCTTCCCGGGGATGCTGCTCTCCGGCTTCGCCTTTCCCATCGATAACATGCCGGAGTCGATCCGCTACGTGACCATTCTGAACCCGCTCCGCTGGTTCATGGTCATCCTGCGGGCGATTTTCCTCAAAGGGGTGGGGATGGAGATCCTCTGGAAGGAGATGGCGGCTCTGGGCGGGCTGGGACTGGCGGTACTACTGATCGCCGTGGCGCGGTTCAGGAAAACCGTGGGGTGAATGGCGCAGGAAAAAGTCCATCTGCTTAGTAATCAGCTTTTCTTTAGCGCGTCCGCTTCGCTCACGCGCCGGTAATTGCAGCGCAATTACACGTCGCTGCGACGTAGCCTACGACACGACTTACTCCTCAGCTTTCGCAAGCCTTGCAGCTGGAGCTTTTGTAGTTACTTCTCACCGGTAAATCCTTCGGATTTACAGCTGTGCCATTGATAGATTGTTACTTCATTATATTTTTTTGAATTCCCCTTCTTTCAGGTACCGGTCCTCTGGAAGCAGCGAAGCCTCGCTGAGCGCCTGCTCTACCGCCTCGCGGATATCAGCCCCATAGCGCAGGGCCAGCCCGCAGTCCGAGGTAATCGACCGGGGCGCCGGAATGAGCAGCACCGCCAGGCCTTTCCCCTTTAAGAGCTTCTCCGCCTTCATCACCCGGTGGATCGACTGGAACACTACAACATAATCGCCGTCAGCTACCACAACTGCCTCCATTTCCGTACCGCGTCCCCGATTCGTTGACAAAAGTGCGGCAAACAGCTTAGTATGCCGCAAGAGGTTGTCATGGATTTCGCCTTAAAACTGTTCGGGGTAACGCTGCTGGCGTTACTAATTAATCTGCCGCTCGGTTATCTGCGGCAGAACTGCGAAAAATTCACCTTTGGCTGGTACTTCTACGTCCACATCTCGATCCCGGTGATCATCTTCCTCCGAGTCAAGGCCGGTTTCAGCTGGCACTTCATCCCGGTTACCCTTGGCGCTGCAGTAGCCGGGCAACTGATCGGTGGCCGCATCAACCGGAGATTCAAGCGCAGTGACTAAACCGGTCCGCCCCAAGATGAAACGGCCGGTAGCCGTTTCCCAACTGCTCGCCACCCTCTTCAGTGGCACCCCGGCGGAAAACCGCCTCAAGGAAGGTGCCATCTGGGAGGTCTGGAACAGTGCCGTCGGCGCCCAAATCGCCTCCCGCGCCAAGCCGGTCGCCATCCGCAGCGGTGTGCTGACAATCGTGGTCTCCAGCCCCCCATGGCTGCAACAACTTAACTTCATGAAAAGCCAGATCCGTGAAAAGCTCAATGAAGCGATCGGCGAAGAACTGGTAAAAGATATCTTCCTCAAGGCCGGCACCTTGCGGAACGATCCGGATGCTGCCGTCAAAAAACCGCTCCCCCCAAAAAAGCCGCGGCCATTGACCCCCGAGGAGCTGGAAACCGTTGCCAAGGCCACCGAGGAGCTGACCGATCAGGAACTGCGCAAGACCCTGGCAGCGCTCTACACGCTACACCTGTCCAACCAAAAGGATTAAGACTCCAGTATCTGCTCCGCCTCGTCGCTGTAGCTGCCGTCATCCTTGTATATCACCAGCGGCGGCTCAACCGCCAGATCGCACTTCCGCCCCTTTTTCAGCTCTGCCAGAAAGATCCGCGCTTCGGCGCCAATCGTGCCATGCACCATCCTGAGTCGAGCCACAGCCAGTTTCAATTCCCCGGCAACAGCCATGAACTCCTGCAGCCGCGACGGAAGATACACAAAAAAGATGCTGCCGCCCGGCTTCACTAGGTATTTCGCAACTGAAAGAAAATCGCTCAACCCGGCAGTTGTTTCATGGCGGGCAATATCCCGGCCCGCTCTCGGGCTGGTCTTGCCGGTCCCCGGATTGCGAAACGGCGGATTGGAAAGCACACTATCGAATGAAGAAACCGGGAAATGCCGGCGAAGATCGAGAATGTCTTCTCGCAGTATCCGGACATGGTTTTGGGAGCCGTTCAGGCTACAATTCCGCTCTGCCAGACCAGCCATGGCCTCCTGGCACTCCACCCCAACGGCGCTAGCAGCGCCGTAATGGCGGGTCATCAGCAGCGGGATGATGCCGCACCCCGTGCCGAGATCGATAAGCGAGCCACCGGTGGCGCGCTCGGCGACAAAAGCGCACAGGAGCAGCGGATCAAGGGAGTAGCGGTACCCGGTACGCGGCTGAACCAGCGACAAGCTGTAACGTCTCAACTCGTCCAGCGTCTCGTCGGTCCCATTAGTAGCCCTTCCCGGAGTTGCCATTCGATCTTTACTCTGTCGCCGCAGCTTCCTGCGCCGAACGTCGCCATTCCCGACCGAGAAAACAGAGCAATATGGCAAACGATGTAAACGTCAGGTACTTGCCCACCTTGTATGGCCACGGATCAAACGAAAACGAAACATCGTGATTACCGGGTTGCAGGTAGACGCCGCGCAGAACATGGTTGACCGGCACGATGGCGAGGGAGTTGCCGTTATCGGTGGCCTTCCAGCCGCGGTAATATTTTTCGCCCAGTACCAGCAGCGCAGGAGACGCGTTGGAAGCCCTCACCCTGATCCGATCCCCTTCATATTTCATCATCTGAACCGCGCTAACGGGAATGGGCGAAGCCTCACCCGGAGAGGGCAGCTGCACAGGGGGAGGTGATTCGACAAGGGCCAGTCTCCGCGGATCGAACATCGGGCTCTGCATCATCCCCAGCAACTGGGTGGTATTGCTCACCACCACAACCGATGGCACCATCCAGGCCTTGGGGAGGACGCTGCGGTTTTCAAGAACCATCTGCCTGCCGTCCGGTGACTGGTATACCGGCACAAACCGTTCGCCCAGAGAGCCTTTTTCAGCCAGATATTTTGCCGGATCATGAACGAGAAACCTGAGGTTTATGATGTCGGACATGCCGGAATTCAGGGCGAACGCATCGAGGAACTCCTGCCACCGGCGCTGCTGGACGGCGTTCGAGGTGAACACCACCGGTACCTTGTTGCTCACGAACTGCATCGGGTCGGAACCGTCAAGCGGCAGCACCCGGTATTCTTTCGGCATCGTGGAAAGATATTCGATGACCGGCGTTCTGGTCGCGCGGACATGCTCGGGGACCTTGATCGTGAACATGAATTTGCTGTCCACCCTGGCGGTGTCAGCGATAAAAAGAACTAACAGGGCCAGCAGAACTACCTTGACAGGGATGAGACGCTTGTGCAGTGCCGCAAGGACAGCAACGCAGGCTAGGGCAAACCCAGCGGCAATCCCGGTTTCCAGCACCAGGTTGTCCCAACGCTGAGTTATGAGATAACTCCCCTGCTCGAAGCGGGTAGGCTGGGACAGGATATCCTGAAAAAGGGAAAGCCAGTGCGCTTTGCCGAACAGCTCAACGGCAAGCAGCATCAGCAGGCTAAGCGGGAGGGTGCAGATTCCTGTCAGGTAACGGCGAAACGCCGGGGTGCGGCGAAGTTCCTCGTCCCGCAGGCAGTCGATGCCACGGGCCGCCAGAACCCCCAACCCCATGACCGTTGCAAACAGCATCATCTTGGGGACGCGGAAGCGGTTGATCCCCGGGAAATGGTCGAACAGGAAATTGTAGACCGGGGTATACTGTCCCATTGAAAAAACAATCCCTCCGGCAACCGCAAACAGGGTGATCCAGGTGAAGCGGTCACGCCGGAACAGGAGAGGAAGCGGGAGCAGCAGCCAGGGGAGCACCCCCATGTAACTGACCGTCTGGGTAAAATTCATCCTCCCCCAGTAATAGGAACGGATATTGGTCGGGTTTTCACCCCCTTCCTGGCGGGAAAGACCGAAAAAACCGGGGATGACAAAAGCGGCAACCTCTTCAGGCGGGAGCGACCAGGACATCGCCTCTTCCCGATCAAGTCCTCCCTTGCCCGCATTGGCACCGCTCTGTGCCCCCCGGTTGGTATCCTTGGACCAATTGGCTAACGGGAGCAGGGCGATCGAAACCGTTGTGAGGAAAAAAATCAGCGTCAGCAGGTTCAGCCCGAGCAGTTTGCCCATGGCAGCCGGTGTTTCTTCTTTCCGGCGGAGCTGTCCCAAGATTCGGATCAGGGCATAGACCGCGACGCCGAGGCAGGTGTAATAAGCGATCTGCCAATGGGTGTTGAAAAACTGGAACGCCAGGGTAAAGCCGGTGAACAGGAAAAAGAACACCCGCCTCGTGCGGAACCCTTTTTCAAAGAAATAGAATGCCCACGGCGCATAGGAGATCGTGGCGATTTTCATCACATGCCCGGCATTGATCAGGGAAGCGTTTTCAGGGGCAATGGCAAAGATGAGCGCCCCGAGAAAAGCGGCCGGCCTGCTGATCCCGATGAGACGGCAATAGGCATACAGGCCCGAGGCGCCGAAAAAGAGATGCAGAACAATGCACCAGGAAACGCTCATCGGTGGCGGCACCAAGGCAAATAGCAGTTTCAGGTGCAGGAGGAACTGTTGCGACGCGCCCCCCCCCTCTGCCGTTGACCCGCTGTTGGTATAGATATCCCAGCCCGCCTTGGAAAAATCGATGGAGAGCGCCTTTACCAAGCCGCCGTTATAGATATCGACCACGCCCCAGTAAAATTCGTTGATGATGTCGGGGGCGCGAATAACCTTAGCGGTAAAGAGAATTGGGGCATAGAACGCTATCAACAGCCCCAGCAGAGAGCCGAGGACGAGCAGTTCTTTTTTCCGTTCTGTCATTGTTCAGCTCCGGAACTCTTGAGGTAAAATTGATCAAGCCTGGCAGCATAATCGCTCCAGGAAAACTTTTCCAGCAGATATCTCCGAGCGGTGGCGCCAGTCTCTCGGCTTAACTTCACGTCTAGCAGCAGTCCCGCGGCCCGATCCGCCATCTCCTGCCAGTCGTCGGGATTGCACAGCACCCCGGATACGCCCGGCTTGACGTACTCGGCCAGCTGTCCGACGGCATCCGCCACCACGGCGACTCCGGCCCGGAGGATTTCGGTCAGCTTAGCCGGGCATTTCGAACGGCTGATCAGGTTGTCGCTGAACGGATAAATGGCGACATCTGCCGCGGCGAGATACGACGGAATATCCTCCGGTTCCAGCCACCCCCCCATGACCAGGGCAGGGGCAAAGCCGAGTTCCTCCCCCTTTGCCAGCAGCAGTTGTTCTTCGTTGTTCCGCCCCTTGCCGACCACCAGAAAACGCACCTCAGGCACCTGCCGGAAAATCTCGGCAAAAACGAAATGGAGCTTGTCCTGGCTGAAATCGAAAAAACGGGTATATAGAAGCAAAACCGGCACATCAGCAGGGATGCCCAGACGCTGCCGCACCCCGGTACCATCTCCCGGCGGGATATCCTCCACGCAGTTGGGGAGGTAGAGCACCCGTTGCCGCGGAAGCCCCATCCCCCAGGCCTTGGTCTGCAGGGTCCTGCTCGCCACTGTCACCCCTCGTGCCTGCAGGGGAAGCCAATCTTCCTGGAACTGGAACAGCGCCTTCTCGGTTGGGGAATACGGGTGCAGGTCGTTCATGCCGCCCCGTCCTTCCCAATCGTCCATATCGACAAACAGCAATGGCTGCCTGATCCCCATGCGGCGGAACTGGGCCAGGAACATGGCAGCAAGGCCGCCGTACCCTTTGGGTTTGAACAGGTGAACAATATCCGGCTGTTCGGCGAGAGCTGCACGGTACATCCGCCAGGCAAGCCTTGGCGGAGCCATCAGCCCGCCACCGCAGAGCTCGATATTGCGGATGGTCACCCCGCGGACCGTCTCCACCTTCCCGGAATCCTCAGGGTTGGTATAGGGTGGCGCAATGATAGTCACCGTGTGCCCGAGCCGCTGCAGTTCGTCCGCCAGGGGGAGCATCCTGGCAATCAGTGTTCCCTTGGGGCGAATGCCGAACGGTGCGAGGAAAACGATCTTCAAGGGTTATCTCTCCGCATGCTGCAAGGTTTCATAGAGTTCATGGTAATCCTTGACCCGCACGGCAATGTCGTAACGCTCACGGACCCGCTCATGCCCCGCCCTCCCCATCCGCTTCCGGAGGCCGGGATCGGCAAGCAGGGTATCGATCCGCGCAGCTAGCAGTTCCGGGTTGCCCGGCTCGACAAGATAACCGGTTTCACAATCAGCGACGACCTCGCGCATGCCGCCGAGATTGTTGGCGATCACCGGTATCCCGGCAGCCATGGCCTCGACCAGGGCCATTCCGAACGATTCACGCCGCGAAGTATGCACCAGAAGATCGGTTTCGGCAAGCAGTCCGCTGACGTCATCGGTAGGGGGGTGAAAAAAAACCGTGCCTGCCAGCGTTTCAGCGGCTTTTGCCCGCAGGGTCCGGGCATACATTCTGGCAGACAACCCAACATTGCCGTAGAAGTGGAGCTCTGCCCGATTCCTCACCAGGGCGAACGCATCCAGCAGCAGGTCCTGTCCTTTGCCGTAATTGATGCTGCCGAGCATGACAACCTTCGGCACCCTGCCGGAATCCGGTTTATCAAGCGCTTCGGGCAGTTGGACGGCATTCACCAGGACAACCTTTTTTTTCGCCCGGACCGCGGCAAAATGGTCTGCGCAGGTCTGCGAGCAGAATGCTGCGCAGTCAGCCATCATGATGGCAGCTGTGAGCAGCCGCCCCATCTTTCCCGGCAGCTCGTGGAGGTGGTAGACGGTCCTGGCCCCGAACAGGCTCGCGGCCAGAGCGGGAAGAGCCAGCATCACGCTGTTCAGATGCACGATATCCGCCTGCTTTGCCAGTTCCAGCAGCCGCGGGATCATTGTGAACCTTTTTAAGCGCCAGAGTAGCGGCAACTGAGCTCCGTCCGCGATAACCCTGATCCCCAGCTGCCGCAATTCCCGGGCGCACGGTCCGTCAAAAGGGAACAGCACGGTCGGCTCTACCCGGTTCCGGTCGAGAGCGGCAATGACCCGCAGCATGACCGACTGCACCCCACCACGACGGGCATCGTGAATGACATAGAGCACCTGCAGCGGTTTCTCCATCAGTCGCTCCCGGAAAGGATGCGGCATGGCCAGGAGCGCCCCGGCCAGCAGCGGAGATTGATTCCGAAACGGTTTGCTACTTGGACCAGCTTTGCGATGGGGAGATACCGGCCGGAACGGATGAGATCCGCCGTCATGCTGCTGCGGCTGAAATCACCGGCGCAGTTCTGCTTGAGCGCTGTTTTGAGATAGGTCCGGGAGCGGTAGCAGTCGTACGCCAACCGGATATCGTGGTCTTCGATCATCTCCGAGTACTGCTCCAGAACCGCCAGCAGGTCGGGAAGCTCAAGGTTGCGGCGCAGCTCTGTTTCGCTCCCCTGCCCTTCATGTACCCGGTAACGCATGAGCGGCCGCGGGATGACCGCAACCGGGTTCTGCGCCGCGATCCGCAACCACATCTCGTAATCTCCGGCAGAGGCAAAGCGTCCGCTCGTGTCGAACATGCCCAGTCCGTCGTACATGCGGCGCCTGACCATCACCGTAGGAGTGACCAGAAAGATGCGCTCTCCCCCATTGCCGAGAACGGCCTGGAAAACGTCTTCGAACCGGTATGACGGGGCTACGTCCACCCCTTCCGGGAGCTCGACATGATACTGCTCCACCCCTTTGGCGTCAATTACCGTTGCCAGCGCGGCAACGAGCCCGAGTTCTGGATTCCCCTCCAGGACCGCAACGGACTCTGCCACAATTGCCGGTTCGTAACAGTCATCGGAATGGTAGATCGCGATATAATCGCCCTGAGCAGCAGCGACAAGCCGGTTCCAGTTACCGAACGCCCCGAGATCGCGGGGGCTCCGCAGCAGCTTCCAGCCGTAGCGAAGCACGTAACGTTCTGCTATTTCGAGCGTCTCATCGGTGGAGGCATTGTCGCCGATGAGTACCTCGAGATGTTCCCAGGTCTGAGCGGCAATGCTGTCCAGGGCTGCTTCCAGATAGCGCGCACTGTTCCGGGTGGGGATGCAGACCGAAACCAGCGGCTGGTTGCCATTCATGGTCCGCCTCCTTTCCGCAGCTTCCGGGGCAGGATACTGCCGGCCAGCTCCACTGCCTGCTGCCGGATCGCCTCTGGCAGCCGCCACCAGGAGAGTGCCAGGTATCCGGCCACGATGGCAAAGTTGACCAGCAGCTTCGGCAAGATTGCGGGGATGAAGCGGTTCGCCAGCAGCACCCCGGCAAGGGCAGGGAACAGGGCAAAAGCGGTCTGGGCAGCGACTGGTCCCCAGGCAAGCGCGATTTTGCCGTCCGTGCGCCGGGCAATCTCCGCCGGGATGAGCCAGAACACCGTGACGAGCGCAGCGAGAAACGTTCCGAGCGCAACCCCTCCCAGTCCGAGCAGGCGGACAAAAACCAGGGAGAGCGCCAAGTTGGCCCCGGCCTCCAGCCACGAGATGAGCGGCAGATTCTTCACCAGATTGAGACTGGAGAGCAGTGCGGCATGCACACCGATGAGGGAGAGCAGGTAGCCATAGCCGCCCAGGGAGAAAACCGCCAGCGGGCCGGCATAAGCGGCATGGCCTGCCCAGAGATCGATGATCGGCTCCGCAAAGGCCAAAGCCCCCACCCAGACCAGGCCGCCGAGAGCCGAGGCCGCCAGGGCGATCTGGTTATAGGTTCCGGCAATCCAGCCGATGTCGCCGGTTGCCCAGGCCCGACCGTAGTGCGGCGAAATCGCAGGATTGATTGCCGTAAAGAGGATAAAGGTCATAGTGATCAGCTTGAATGTCACCTGATAGGGGGTTACGGCGCCAACCCCCATGAAATGGCTGATCACCAGATTGTCGGTCTGCCATACCACCAGGGCAGCCAGCCCGGCGACGAACAGCCGTCCGCCGGAGGCGATAATCGCACGGCTGCCGAACTCGGGTGGGGTTGCGGCCTGGAGCAGGTGCCGGGAACCCTCGCTAAAGATACGCCGGTTCTCCGTATATCCGCACAGGAAGTGCATGACGCCGGCCATGTTGCAGAGCAGCACCAATCCCCCCCTGGCAATGGCGTAGTCGGCAAGGTCCCCTCTGAAAAAGATCACGGCTGCCAGCGCCAGCACATAGCTGTTGGTGCTGACCGTATTGTAAAACCGCTCCACATGCACCTTCTGGAGAGCGATGAAACCGGACATGAACGGAGCGGCGAGCAGGTTCAGCAGGAACAGCACCGCGGTCCAGAACGCGGCCCGGCTGATCTCACCCGCAATTCCGTCGGGAATCTTCCCCAGCACGGCCACCCATCCCGGATAGCCGGACAGAAGCAGGAAAATCGCCAGCACCACCACGCTGATACCGGCAAGGATCACGAACGAGCGTGCGACAATGGCCAGCTGTTCGCGACGGTCTGCGGACTTTGCCGCCAGGATGGCGCAGGCAGAAGGGATGCCGAAATTCGTGACCGACAGGTAGTTGACCATGGTCATCAGGAGCGCCAGCGCACCGTAGCGGTCGGCGCCGAAATAGCCCAGGGTTAACGGCACGGAAACAACCGACAGCAGGTTGGTGACCAGGATGCTGAGGTAGCCGGACGATGTGCCGAGAATAACCTTCCGGCGACGGTCACTTCCCATTGGCGCGCCCCTTTCCCTGCAGCGCCAGCCGCAAGGCGCGCCCTGCCCGGAACAGGCATCCCGGCAGCAGCAGGAGCGGAAGATCCAGCAGCCAGAACGACGGAAATTGCCGATACAGCTCCGCGAACTCCCGGATGAGCCGCCAATCCACCCGCAACCCCTTGGCCTTGGCAGTCGGGATATACCGTGGATACCCCCCCTTGATGGTCATGTAGGCGGCTCTCACCGTTGCCTGATCGTAGCCCAGCGAGGGCATCTCCCGGTAAATCCGCACCAAGTTCAGCCCGGTATGGATGAAACTGCCGGTCCCCCCCCAGCGACCGATTCCGAACCCCTCCTCGTACACCAGCTGTGCAACCAGCTCTTCGCAGATTACATACGACGGAAAGCGTGCCAGTGCCTGGACCAGAAAACCCATATGCAACCAGCCACTGCCTAGATAGCTCTCAAGCGGCACAGCCTGCCAGGCGCTCTTCCGGAAGATGTTTGACGAAACGAGTCCGCTCTTGAAGCGGCTTTTACGCAGGAAATCTGCACCATCCCGGCAAAGACCGGAATCGCGGGGATCAAGCAGGATCGGATGGCGTGAATCTGCAAAAATGGCGGAGACTTCGGGATGTTCCTCGATCACCCGGAGGACCATCTCGATCGCATCGGCCCGGCAAAGGATGTCGTCGTCCCCCAGCAGCCAGACAAATTCTCCATGCGCCCGCTGCAGGCAAAGATCGATATTGCGGTCAAACCCCACATTCTCATCGTTGCGAATATAGCGCAGCCGCGGCTCACCCCCGGCCAGACCGCCGACCACCGTAGCAGTGGCATCGGTTGAAGCGTTGTCGCAGACCAGCAGTTCCACTCCACCCCTCAGTTGCGGCAGCACGCTGGCCAGGCATCGGTCGATGGTCCGTTCGCCGTTGTACGTGGGAACAGCAATGGTGAGGAGCAGCCGCTCAGTCATTCAGCACCCCTTTTAGCAGGGTTTCGGCGAAAAAATCGCAGGAAAACGGCGTTGCCCGGTCACTGGTCAGGAAATTTTCGATCGCTTCGAGATACCGGATATAGCGTTCGTCCGGCATGGAGGTCAGGTAATCGTATAACGCCCCATAGCCGCCGAACTCCCGCAGGTCGATGAAACAGTCTGCCGGAATGTGATCGGCGACATTGTCCGCTCCCCGGTACACCGGCACCGTGCCGGAAAAAAAGGCATCGAACAGCTTCTCCGTGATGTAGCCGGGCACATCGCGGATGTTTTCATAGCAGAGGGCGAAGCGGTAGCGCCCCATGACGTCGCGCTTGCGGGCCACCGGTCCGCGCCAGGAGGGAAACGCGGGGGCAAGAGCGTTCTTGAGCCAGCTGATACGGTTCAGGAGACTCAGCTTCGGTATTCGGGCTGAGCGGATCTCGTCCCACCCTACGCCGTAAAGGTCAAACTCCGCGGGGTGGTTCTCCTCGAACCAGCGGATGGCGGCCAGACGCTCGGAGTAAAGTTCCAGAGGATGGCGTGATTTTTTTGAACCCGCGATGGTGACACAGAGCCGCTCCTTGCGGGCCAGGTCTTTCGGAATAGCCGTTGGCAGCCGGAACGCATAGTTCAGCTTGATGAAACGTTCGCCATCGACCAGTGCATCGTTGTAGGTGAAAATTTTATTGAAATAGTCATAACTGGCAGCGTCGTAATTACGCGACACAGCCAGCGGACTCTCCATCATCAGAAGATATAGTGGGCGGCCGCTGGCACGGGCCTGACGGAACTGTTGCGACTCCGGGTCGGGCATATCGACAAACACATACGCATCGACTCGATCAGCCTTGAGAACAGCGGTTGTCGCAACGGTCACCCCCCGTGCGGCACCTTTCTGGCGGAGTTCTCCGAAAGGAAGAAGCAGGTCGTCCCCTATCGGCGCATCGTTCCGGTCGAAAAGGGCATTGTCGCGGTTCAATTCCTCGTAGATATTGTGAAAAGCTATGGTGGCAACAGGCATGTCAGAACCTGCGGAATACGCAGTCGAACTGGGCCAGTTTCCAGGGGCCGTCACCGGCGTGGGCAACATCGTAGATTTCAGCAGGGGCAAATCCGTAGTCGTGGAGGATCTGGAATAACCGGATATACTCACTCTCCTCCCGTGGCCTTCGGACAAAGGAGATTTCCATCACAACGGTGTCGACTAGGCGGGAAAAGGTTTCTGCACCGCCACGCAGCACCTGGAGTTCAACTCCTTCGACATCGATCTTCACTAGATCGATATGGGCGATCCGCTCCCGTGCAACAAAATCATCGAGGCGCATCAACGGAATCTTTTCCGTGGCAACCATCTCAATGTGGGGATTGAGGAGCCGGTACTCAGCGCCCAGCTCCAGCATTGAACTGGCGCCATGTGCAGACGCGACATTGAGCGTGCCCTCGGTCTCCTGGTCGAAAAACCCGAGGCGAAACGGCTTGAAGCGGTCTGAAAATCCGGCAGCAGCAACATTTTCCAGCAGCCGGGCATGCGTATCCAAGCACGGTTCGAAGCCGAAGACTGTTGCCTGTGGAAAATAATGCAGCAGGTAGCAGGAGACATCACCCACGTTTGCACCGATATCGAAAATCACTTTCTTGTCCCGGTCCATCCGGCGCAACACCGGGCCGATTCCCGGCCGGTCCGGTTGCAGCAGGTCGAGCAGGTTCTTTCTGAGGCTGTAGGGGAGAAGTTTCTTGAGCATGTACGATCCTATGTGAACTGCTGGCCCTGTTTTACCAGTATCGCCCCGGCTTCGCCCATGAGCGCATCGAGAGAGGTTTGGCAGGGTGTGTACCCCAGTGTTTCGGCGCGGTGGTTTCTGGAGTAGTAATGATCCTTGGAGCCGGTTGCATCAACGGTCACGGCATCATCCGTAACGCGGTATTGAAGCCCGAAACGGGCGACAAACGCTTCGAGAATCTCAAATTTGGCTGCCGGTTTTGCACTGTAGACATCGTAAACCTCGTTCAGACGGCGAGCCTTAATGCAGCAATCCACAAGGGCAGCAAGATCATCGGGGTGGACATAATCCCGAACGATATTTGACGGGGTGGTGACCAACTCCGTCCCGCTCTGTATCGCTACAATGATATCACTCAGCAAAAACCGCGTAGAAAGATCAATGAACCGGCTGAAATAGCTGAAAACCCTCAAATCAACGATGTTCAACGACTGCAAAGCCCGGTGTTTGGCTTCTGCGTGCAGTTTGGCAATCCCATAGAACTCGCTCGACGCCAGGCAATTGAGCCGGAAACAGGCCGGGGTTGATGCGTCAACCGCTTTGCTGAAATCGGTCCCGTAGGCGGCACCGCTGCTGAAATTCAGGTACAACGCTTCCGGCCACCGCTCAAGGGACTTAATGACCCGGTTGTCCCAGGTTTCGGTAAGAGCAAAGATGGTTGCTGCCTGATCGCGCAATTTCCCCGGATCGCTGATGCCGATACAGTTGACGACCACGTCGAACGGCTCTGCGCCGAACGCCTCGACCGGAAACAGTTCAACCTGCCCTCCGCCCAGTCCCGCAACGAATGCACCTGCCAGTTCCGGGGAACGGGCGTAGAGATGCATTATCCGCCGCGGATCATTCAGCCATGCTGCGATGAGCCCTTTGGCGATATGGCTGGTGGCGCCAAGAATCGCCACGCGCAGTGACCCTGTCAACAGTCCCTCTCCATGCTATTCCGGCACCTCACCCTCGTCCACCAGGTCGATGAGCATGGCGTCCTCCAGCTCCTTGCGGTCCAGATGGGGCGACATATCCTCAATCGGCCGGTTCACCACCAGTTTGGGGTTGACGCAGCTGTTCTGGGTGATCGCCACTTCGACGTAGGCCGGGCCGTCGAGGGCCAAGGCCTGATCCAGGACAGAAGCAGCCGTTTCGAGCGAATCGATAGTAAACGCCGGCAGGCCGTAAGCTTCGGCGATTTTCACGAGGTTCGGGCAGCCGTAGCCGATAACTGTCGACTGGCGCCGACCACCGAAATACATATCCTGAAACTGACGAACCATGCCGAGACAGTTGTTGTTCAGCACGATAACCTTCACCGGCAGCCGGCGGGATACAATGACTTCCAGATCCTGGATGTTCACCTGGATTCCGCCGTCACCGGCAATGGCCAGAGAGCGTCTTCCCGCAACAGCCTTGGCCGCGCCCAGGGCTGCGGGGAGGGCAAACCCCATGGCCCCCATCCCTCCCGAGATGAGCATCCGTTGATCCTTCTTGAGCCGGAACGACTGCCCGGCCCACATCTGGTTCTGCCCGACATCGAGACTGATCAGGTCCCCTTCGCGACAACGGTCCGAAAGGATCTCCATGAAGCGGTTCGGATCGATGCCGGGAAACTCCTCGGGATCAGCATAGGTCGGATATTTTGCTCGGTAACCGTTGATGACCGCATACCAGCTCTTCAGGTCCGGCTTGGCACTCCCGGCAAGTTCGCGGTTGAGAGCCGCCAGGAACTCGCGCACATCACCCTGCAGAGCAAGATCGACCTGCACCTTGGCATTGAGTTCGTTCGGATCAATATCCACATGAACCCTGGTGGCGGCGCGGGCAAAGGTATCTGGGCGGGTGCCGGTCTGGCGGCTGTCCAGCCGCGCTCCCAGAATCAGCAGCAGATCGCTATTGGCAAGGGTCATGTTGCTGAAGCGGTTGCCATAGGAGCCGATCATGCCGAAAAACGCTGGATTGTCATGCGGCACGGCATCGAGCCCCATCAGGGTCGCCACCACCGGAATGCCGGTCAGCTCCACAAGCGACTGAAGCTCGTCGGTCCCTTGTGCCGTCCTGACCCCGCCACCGGCAAGAATTACCGGCCGTTGCGCAGTGGCGATCATCGCTGCCACCTGGCGCACCGCGTCCGGGTCAATGCCAGGAACGGTTGCCAGCGCCGCATGCTCCGCAGAACCGAGGAAACCGGCAAGAGTGTCGGGATCGATCTGCGCCCGCTGGATATTCATCGGGATATCCAGCAGCACCGGGCCGGGCCTGCCATTCTGGGCAAGCCAGACAGCCTTTTCCAGATGATACCGGATCGATTCGGCCTCGGTCACCAGCACCGCGTACTTGGTAAGCGGTTTGACCACTGATACGATATCGGTTTCCTGAAAGCCTATCTGGCGTACCGGACGGTCGAACTTGTATTCGTAGGTGTTTACCTGGCCGGTGATGAACAGGCAGGGGACCGAGTCGAACCAGCAGCTCCCGATACCGGTGACCATGTTGAGCGCACCCGGTCCGCTGGTTGCCATGGCCAGTCCGAGCCGGCCGTTGATCCGGGCATAGGCTTCGGCGGCAAAGGCGCCGGTCTGCTCGTGATGCACGGAGATGCACTCCATGTCTTCACGATGGTGAATGGAGTCGATCAGATGCGTTATGGCGCCGCCGATGAACTCGAAAACATGGTTCACCCCCTGCCGTGCGGTGAAATCTATGACATAATCGGAAAGTTTCATAACCTCAACCCCGGCAGCAGGCAGTAATCTGCTGCACCATGTATTCCAGCATCCCGTCGGTCATGCCCGGATATACCCCTACCCAGAAGGTATCGTTCATGATCCGGTCGGTGGTAGTCAGTTCACCGACAACCCGGTAGCCTGTGCCGCTTTTTCTCATCTCGTCAAAACAGGGGTGCTTGGTAAGATTGCCCGCAAAGAGCATCCTGGTCTGAATCCCCTTACTCTCCAGATGGTTGACCAGTTGGTCGCGCCTGAAACCGGCATCGTCCCGCACCGTCAGCAGAAATCCGAACCAGGAAGGATCGGAATTCTCAGTTGCCTCCGGCAGAATAAAGCTATCGGCAAGCGGATCGAGGCCATTGCGCAGGAGCTGCCAGTTGCGCTTGCGCGCTTCGATGAACCCCGGGAGTTTTTCCAGCTGGGCGCAGCCGATGGCCGCCTGCATGTCGGTCACTTTCAGGTTATAGCCGAAATGCGAGTAGACATATTTATGATCGTAGCCGAACGGCAGTTCGCCGAACTGCTGGCCGAAGCGGTTGCCACAGGTGTTGTCCCGACCAGACGGACACCAGCAGTCGCGCCCCCAATCCCGGAAAGACTCGACCAGCCTTTTCAGCTGCATGTCATTGGTGTAGATCGCGCCCCCCTCCCCCATGGTCATATGGTGGGGCGGATAAAAACTTGAGGTGCCGATATGCCCAATGGTCCCGGTGTACTGCCATTTGCCCTTGTACATATACCTGGAACCAAGGGCATCGCAGTTATCCTCGATCAGCCACAGGCCATTCCGGTCGCAGAACGCCTTTACCGAGGTCAGGTCAAAGGGATTACCCAGGGTGTGAGCCACCATGACCGCCTTGGTAAGCGGCGACAAGGCCGATTCAAGACGGCTGACATCAATGTTATAAGTCGGGAAAGTGACGTCAACGAACACTGGCACTGCACCATACTGAATCACCGGAGCAACAGTGGTTGGGAAACCCGCAGCAACCGTGATCACTTCGTCGCCAGGCCTGATCCTCCGTTCGCCAAGCTTTGGCGAGGTAAGGGCCATGAATGCCAGCAGGTTTGCCGATGACCCGGAATTGGTCAGCGAGCAGTGCTGCACCCCGAGAAACCTAGCGAACTCTTGCTCGAACCTTTCGGCATAGCGACCGGTAGTCAACCAGAAATCAAGCGATGAATCAATCAGGGCACTGATTTCCTTCTCATCAAAAACCCGGCCGGCGTAGGCAACCCTGTCTCCTGGCTCAAAAGCCTTGTCGTTTTGATGTTTGAACCGATAATATTCTGTCGCAGCAGCTATGGCCTTACTGCGCAGCTCAGCATCGCGCTTGGCGTTATCACTCATCAAACCCTCTCCCGTATTCAATAATCTGCTGCTGACAGACATGGCGCAAGTCATTGCCAGCAATATACTCCTTGGTCCAGGAAACTATCCGGTCCAATGCCGCGGCAAGCCCCCAGCGAGGCACCCAGCAGAGCCGCGCCCGAGCCTTGGAGCAGTCGAGCTTCAGGTAATGGGCCTCATGCGGGTGATCACCATTGTCGATCAGGTATCCGGCACCGTCTCCCCATTTTTCGCAGAGTTCCCGGACAATCCACTCCACTGGTCGGGCATCATCATCAGCCGGGCCGAAGTTCCACCCTTCGGCATAGTCAGCTCCGCTGGCAAAGAGCCGTTGCGCCAGCAACAGATAGCCGGAGAGAGGCTCCAGCACATGCTGCCACGGGCGAATGGCATTAGGATTGCGGATCAGGACTTTTTCCCCGGCCATTATGGCCCGGACGATATCCGGCACCAGCCGGTCGCCGGCCCAGTCACCACCGCCGATGACATTGCCGGCCCGCGCCGAAGCCACGGCCACACGGTGCCGGTCATAGTGGCTGGGGTTGAAATATGAGGAACGGTAGGCTGCTGTCACCAGTTCCGAGCACCCCTTGCTGTTGGAATAAGGGTCATAGCCGCCAAAAGGCTCTTGCTCACGGTATCCCCAAACCCACTCCCTGTTTTCGTAGACCTTGTCCGTGGTGACATTTACCACCGCCCGGACCGTCGGGCAGTTACGCACCGCCTCCAGCAGGTGCACCGTGCCCATGACATTGATGGCATACGTTTCCACCGGAATCTTGTAGGAGTCACGCACCAAGGGCTGGGCAGCCATATGAATTACAATGTCAGGGGCAGCCTTGGCCATTTCCAACCTAAGCCTGTCGAGATCTCTGACATCGGCAATAACCGAGTTTACCAGCTCCGAGACCCGAGCCAGCTCAAAGAGGCTCGGCTTGGTAGGCGGATCAAGGGCGTAGCCGGTCACTTGCGCCCCGAGGCTATGGAGCCATATCGACAGCCACGACCCTTTGAAGCCGGTATGGCCGGTCAGGAAAACTTTTTTCCCATGCCAGAATGAGTTATCGATCATTTCGTTATTCCTGTCCCAAACTGGTTACCACAGCTTCCAGGGAGCAGTACCATCCTTCCAGAGGTCTTCAAGGTGGTTCTTGTCCCGCAGAGTATCCATCGGCTGCCAGAAGCCGTGATGTTTGAAAGCCACCAGTTCCCCACCGGCTGCCAGTCGCTCCAGCGGCTCCTTTTCCAAGACAGTGCTGTCATCACCAAGATAGTCCAAGACCTCGGGTTGCATGACGAAGAACCCGGCGTTAATCCAGTGGCCATCACCTTTGGGTTTCTCCTGGAAACTCAAGACCTGATTGCTGTCGGAAAGATTCAGCGCGCCAAACTTGCCGCTCGGTTGGGTGGTAGTAACGGTCGCCAGCTTGCCGTTCTTTTCATGATAGGCAACCAGCTCCCGGATGTTCACGTCGCCGACACCATCACCATAGGTAAGCATGAACGGCTCATTGTCCAGATATGGAGCGACCCGTTTCACCCGGCCACCGGTCATGGTTTCCAGGCCGGTATCCACAAGAGTCACCCGCCAGGGCTCGGCAGTATGGCTATGAACCACCCGTTGATTGTCTTTGCGGAAATCAAAGGTGACATCCGACTCATGAAGGAAATAATGGGCAAAGTATTCTTTGATGCTGTAGGCCTTGTACCCCAGGCAAATCACAAAATCGTTGAAACCATAGCTGGAGTAGATCTTCATAATATGCCAGAGAATCGGCCTGCCACCGACCTCGATCATCGGTTTGGGCTTGAGGTGCGATTCCTCGCTGATACGTGTGCCGAAACCTCCGGCCAGGATGACGACTTTCATGGCAGCTCCCAGTAACTTAATTTAGTCCGATCAGGGACATGGGGTCGGTATTGTGCACTTTTTTACCGCAATTGGCAAGAAGGAGGTCAATCGACACTAATAATCGGCTTGCGCAATGCCGTCATTACTATGGCCAGCAACACCTTGACCATGTAATAGATCGCGCCCAAACTACTGATTGAGGAGGTCCCACCCTGTCGCTCCCGCATGCAGATTGATGACTCGGCAAGCTTGAACCCGTTCCGTCCCAAAAGAATGACCGCTTCCGGCTCAGGATAATCAATCGGGTAATGACTCGCGAGAAATGAGATGGCCCGGCTGTCGTATGCCCTGAAACCGGAGGTATTGTCAGTAACCCTCTGACCAATAAGGATGGAATTGACCGCATCGAACAGGTGAATGCCAAATCTCCTGACAAAGGTAGAACGATATCCTTCATTCCAACCGATAAAGCGTGAGCCGATCACGACATTGGCTTTTTTCTCATCCATCGTAGCCAGCAGTTTCTCAATCTCTGAGGCGATATGCTGGCCATCGCCATCAAACTGGATCGCCACCTGGTAATCAAGCCGGTCGGCATACTTGAATCCTGCCTGCACGGCACCACCGATTCCCAGGTTTTTCGGGAGATCAATCACGGCAACCCCATGCAAACGGGCAATCGCGCTGGTCCGATCAATAGACCCATCATTGACCACAATGATGTCCAATGGTCGTTGATTGGATCGTAAATCGGCTATGACCTCCGCAATACTTGCTTCTTCGTTGTAAGCGGGAACAATCACAAGGATTTCAGCGTTTTTCTCTCGTGCATAATGACCGATAAGGTTGCCCAATCCCAGTTCCTGGATCAGCTCCTTGTTCTGATCGGACAGTTTTGTGATTATTATTGAGACATGAATCAGTACCAGGAAGGTGAAGGCAGTGGTAAAAAGCATCAGAATGCTCGGCTTGTAGGCTACGCCGAACAGGTCACCGAAGCGGTCTATGGCGTGTTTGTCCAGAGACAGGTAGATGAAAAAGATACTCATCAGGAACCAGAGTATCGAATACTCTTCCTTGACCCGGCGCTTCTGCACCAGCCCGAAGATAAAAGTAAAAATTATCAGGCTGAACAGCAACGAAAACGCTTGTATCTTTTCAAAATACATTGATCACCATGGTAAAGCCTATTTGGGTCCGGCATCGTCAAGCAGCTCCCGAAACGAAAGCCGGTATCTGCGCAATAACTGTGACATCTCTTCAGGAGACAGCCTGCGTTTATTCATGATCCGTGCCCTTTTTACCAGTGCGCGCGGAGTTCCTAGCAAGGCCATCATTATTCCCTTTAACAACGCGGCAACAATCATCCCGGTGGCACCGCTCTCCTTGAACTCCCCGCCGGCACCGGCACCAACCATTATCAGCTGCAGTTGCCTCCAGTATCTGGCAATGGTGAACATCGGCACCATAAGGAGCGATGATACCGGGAAATTCTTGACTGCCACCCAGTAATGGTTCCGTTCCACCAGAAAAATCTTGAACGGCGAAAAAGTCCCACCGGTTCGAGAATACTTGTGTAGCACCACGGCCCTGGTTGCAAGGAGTGCGCTCCAACCGGCGAGGCGGCCACGCAGCCCCAGGTCGGTGTCTTCGGCATAGGCAAAAAAATCATCATCAAAGAAGCCGACCTCTTCGATCATTGCTCTGCGGTACAGGGCAGCACAGGCGCTCGGCATCAGTATTTCCTCAACCGGTGCCATTGTCAGAGATGAATACCTCTGCCGCCTGAACAGCCCCCTTGACATGGCGTCGCTGCAGATGCCGAACCCCAGCGAATCAATGATATCAGGCTCATCATACGAACAGATACGGCAACCGACCATCCCTGCTGCGGGATGCGAGTCAGCCACGCTAACCAATTCAGTCAGCCAGGCAGGGTCAACCCTGGTATCGTTGTTCAAGGTTACCAGATACTCGCCGGTTGCATACAGTAGCCCACGGTTATTTCCGGTGGCAAACCCGGTATTTTCAGATAGTTCCGTCAGCTTAACCCACGGGTAGCGTTCTTTGACCAAAGCAACAGAACCGTCAGTAGAGCCGTTATCGACCAGCAACACCTCGAAATCACGAAATGTCTGCGCAGCAAGGCTATCCAGGCATTCAACCAGATGCTCACGGCCATTCCAGTTGACGATTATGACCGAAACCCGGGGCACAGTCCCAGGAAACAGAGAATCGACATCATTGCTGGATACGGAAAACTGGGAACTCATAGGATTTCAGCCTCTGCGCTTCATGAGAACCCATCGTTTCAATAGATTCATTGCAAGGAACCATCGCCGCTTTATCTGGATCCACGGCATGAAGCGAATGGCAAAACCGGTCATGCTTGCACCATGTTTACGGTAGCAAACTGTTTTGTCGCTGACGAAAGCTGTCACGCCGAATACTTCTGCTAAAATCCCCAGCCACATATCATGCATCGGAATTTTCCCAGGGAAAGGTAGGGCAATAGGCAGCAGCTCCCGCGAAAAGGCCATACAACACCCAATGTAACTGTTATCGAAAATATTCCGTGCTATACCGCGGCCTGGTCGCCGGAGGCTCCCGAATATTGAGGGCGCAATCTCGTTATCGGTCTCATCAATGACCGAGCCGTCCATCACCACCAAGTAAACAGGCGAAGGCCGATTCTCAAACAGGCGGTGAATTACCGACACCTTATTCGGCAGCCAAACATCGTCCTGGTCCGACAGGGCAATAACATCGCCCGATGCGTGCCTCAAAGCGTTTTCAAAATTGAAAACCGGGCTGAAAAAGGTATTCCCTCTAAGAAGATGGATTCTGGGGTCTGCATAACTCAGGATGATATCAATGGTCCGATCGGTGGAAGAATCATCCGAGATGACTATTTCATCATCATGGCCAAGCTGCATGAGGATCGACGACAGTTGCCTGCCGATGAACCGCTCACCGTTCCGGGTTGCCATGCAAACTGATAGTTTCACTGAAAAGGTCCGCTTTTCTTCAGGCGCTGCCGCGCGTTGATATTATCACGCTTTAGCAATAAAGTGGCCACAATAACAGACAAGAGTATTGTCGCGTAGCCGGCAACAACCAGCGGTACCCACCTAGCGGGCTGATATCTCCAAACAACTGAGTGCTCCCCCGGAGGGACCCGAACCCCACGGAAATATAAATTAATTCGCAGTGATTCTTCCTGCCGCCCATCAATCCATACCTTCCATCCAGGTGCATACCTTTCGGTGCTGGCAAGGATCGCCCCTGCGCTGCCCGGAACAAAGGCTGTAAGCTTCACCTCTTCCGGGGCATAACTGGTAATTCGGGCAATGCCATAACTCCCAGGCACAACCCGGGAAGAGGGCAACTGGGTCCTCTTTTCAACAAATACCGGGATTGGAGATGATAGCCCGCTTTGAGTTAAAACTGCCAGCGCCTGCTCCCTGCTCGGCACAGGCTCCGCACCGGGAGACAACCAGAACCGGTAAGGAGCGGTCAAAACCTCAATGAACCTGCTTTTGACAAGGGTTTCGTTAAAATTGAATGCGTGATAAGGCATGTAGCCAGAGACAACCGGTATCTTGGTAAGTTGTTGGGAGTTGGTGTTTCCTGTCGGCCGTTCCGCACTTCTGGAGGGAGGCTCCCCCGGAGAGGTCAGGCCTCTTTTATTGAGGTTGGTTTCGAGTTGTTGCACAATTGCCGCATTCTCTCTACTCCACACCGTAAAGCTGTTGACATAGAGATGTTCTCCCAGATCGCACACTACCAGCCCGGCAAGCATCAAAGGAAACATCCGGTCCATAAGTGGTGACCGGTTCCGTGTCCAGAACCAGACAACGCCAAGGGCCAATGGCAGAACGACAATGCCGGGCATAAGCAGTCGCGGCAAATAGTCTGCAGGCGGAAAGCCTTTGCTGTAAGGGAACCAGCCAACAACAGCGGCAACCGCTGCCGATAGCCCCAGCCAGAGCATCAGAGCCTTCAGGAATACCTTTCTTGATCCCGGATCCCTGGTTAATTGCGTAACCCCCAAACCGGCAGCAAGGCAAAGGGGGAGGATCCAGAAGAGGCGAAATGCGGCATTGTATTGCATGAATCGAGTAGGCGGCACCAGGTAAAATAGGACAGTCCTTATTCCTCCGTAGCCACCCATGGAAATAAGAAACATTACTCCTGCGAAAATGGCCAGCCAGAGATTTTTTTTGCCATCTCCTTCCCTCCGCAGCCAAATCCAGGCAAGGGGAATGCCGATAATGCCAAGATAGGCATTGGTCATGGACAGATCGGCCCCCATCCAGTTTGCTCCGTTGAAAAGGTTGGTGACATTTGAAAACAGGATTGTAGAAAAGGGAAACAACAGTGACAACAGGGCCTTCGGAGTGAAGGGGTTACCATAAATAGCAGCATTGGAGTCAAGCGACGATACCCGATCCGTGAAGCCGGCGCCTTCTACGAAAAAAGCATTGAGGTAGGGGGCCCAAACCATTACCAGAAGTGCCCCCACAACCATCAACGTCAACAAGATCCATTTTATTATCGTGAATTGAGAATCTACTCTCCCTGTTGTTGATGGTACCAGATGATGAATAAGAAGCCAGAAGGCCAGAGCTACTCCGGTCATAGCTATCAAGCCGGGATAACCACCGTCTATGGCACAGAAACCAAAAGCCGCTCCAGCCAGAAGTGCATATGAAATTCTCTTGCGCACCACCGACAGTTCCGCTAGGCCGATTATCCAGGGAAACCACGCGGCAATTACAATAAAGGTGGTGTGCTCGGCGTGGCCGACAAAAAATCCTGAAAAAGCATAACAAAATGCAGCGGCAACAGCACCGATGGCCTCTGCACCAAAAATGCGGGCAAGCCAAAGCATGCCGATGCCCCCGAGCCACCAATGGGTAAGCCAGTAGGCAGTGAAGCCGGCGGAAGGCTTTGCAAAGAGTAGCGCAAAGAGTTGCGCAATTGGACTTAAGGTCAGCCGGTTAGGATCTGAGTGAAAAGGATCGCCACAGTTGGTAAAAGGGTCCCAAAGAGGGAGCCGGCCATCCCGCAAAGATTCAGCAAGATAGCAGAACGAAGGATAGACCAAATCCAAGGCATCCCAGACAGGTGCCACCGTCTGCCTTAGCAGGGGAAGGGTCAGCATGCAAAAAAGCAGGGTAAACGCCAAAGAGGCGTAAACAGAGTTTCGATTAAAGGAGTTAGCTGATTGCATGAGACCAGGATCCTGAGGTTGGAGTATTGGGTTTTAATTCAGGCAGTTTATGTTATTTCCTGCTCCTACTCAACACAGAAAGGGTTGAACCTAGATCAAGGCATAATCAAACCGGGCAAGATTCTACGATCTTGGCAATAGCAGCATTGTTTTTTATCAGGGAAACAATTGCGTCATAATGCGCTTCTCCCCTCGCAGGAACATATTGACGGCAATTTTTGCTGAACTCAGCAACCAGTGCCGGATTGCCCAGCAAATGTTCGACAGCGTTGAGCAGAGCTTCGGCAGAGACATCATCAACTATCAACCCGCATTTGTGCTGTCTCACCCGCTCAGCCTGCGCCCCAAGATTGAAGCAGATAACCGGGAAACCGAGCAGTATCGCTTCTGAAGTAGTGTAAGAAAAAGTCTCCGGACATATACTCGGCAAGAGTACAGCGTGAATGACGTGCTGCTCAAGAAGTTGTGGGAGGGCCTCCTGCCGGTAACTTCCAAGAAAAGACACCCGGCCGTCCGACGAGACATGCCCCGGAGGGTAGAGAGGTGACTCACCGAACACCTGCAAACTGACCGGTAAGGATTTGAACCTTTCCGACTCGATCATCTCCTTAATAATCCGCTCACCCTTGACAGGGAAGAGATGACCGATAACAGCCAGATGCAGGATGCCATCACCGTCATAACGGCGCTCTTTCCAGATAAACCTTTCGGCGTTAGGGATCGGGTGTTCGTTCAAAAAGTGATTGGTTAGTTGTGGATAAACTCTCTTGAAATAATCGAGCGTAGTGTTCGAAAAATAGATTACGGCGCGAGCCTTGGCGAGAAACTCACCAGCCTTTGCTCGCCAAACTCCAGGGTTATCCAGACAAGTGCCATAAAATTCCCGGTGCATCGATTGGCTGTTTGCAGGCAGGCAACTCTCACAAGGCGACATGTTATCAGGCACTTTGCAGAATTTGCCGTTTTTGTCGAGGAGAAACCAGCTTGGACAGAGCATGAAAAAGTCGTGGGACATAACCAGATAAGGCAACTGCCCAGATACGAGCCATCCCATTATTTTCAATATTTCAGGCCAGGAAAAGAGCTCATTTACCACGATGACATCGATGCCGCAGAATGACAAAAAACCAGGAAACTCGCCAACCGAGTCAGGCGGCAATACCAGGCTTAGAGATGCAGCATCGCTCGACAGCTGCATCTTCAGGTATTTTTGCCTATGGTTGAAGCGATAATGCACCACCTCCATGCTGGCCCGCTGCAACTCCTCAGAGAGCTTGGCGCTGTAAACAGTACCCCCTCCCGGGATATCCACATCCAGAATCGCCACCCGCAATTGATTCTTTGTCCGGGCATCGATGCCAACCATTATCGTTTCGCGAATGGCGCGAGGAGCATCCTGGCTGACCATCGCCCGCAACCGGGGCATATGGCGACCATGGCGTTTCCACAAGAGGTCTTGATTGGCCTCCAGCAACCGCGCCTTCTCATCAGCAGCAAAAGAAGCGCCGTGTTTATGGTAAACAAACAGGTTCGCAGCCAGAACATTAGAGAAACCGGCATCGTAGGCCCTGAGAGACCAGTCGGTCTCTTCGCCATACCCTCTGCCAAAGGTTTCCGCGTCAAACATCCCTATCCGTTCAACCACCCTCCGGTTGAACGCCATGCAGAAACCGACCCCGCTGAACAGCTCAATCGGCTCATCTGTTCCGAATAACCGGAAATAACCGTCAAGCTCCGCAACTGTTAATCCTTTGAAAAGCTGATTATCGCGGTCCGGCACTGGGAAACTGCAGGCCATGGCGGCATTGGAAAAGGGGGTTACGCTGGCAACCCTGTCCGGCCCGGCAAAGATTGGGGCGAACAGCCGGTCAAGCCATCCTGGAGGGACCTCAGTATCGGAATTGAGGATGACGAAATGATTACTGGTCATGGCAACCGCATGATTAACGGTGCGCACAAAGCCGAGGTTGCTTTCATTGCGATGCGTTACTAGTTCTATGCCTCGCTCAGGCACCGCCTGCAAAGCAGCTATAACCCCGGCAACCAGCGGGTCGGTGCTGGCGTCATCGACAATCAAAACCCGGCAGTTTTCCGAATTGTTCAGCACGCTGGCAATACACGCCGCAGTCAGATCCGGTGCATTGAAAATCGGAATGATAATATCTACCTGTGTAGACCGAGGAACACACTTCGAACGGCTGCTTTCTCCAGCAACAACCTGAAGGAAGTGATGGTTGATCTGCGCCGCCTTGTCACCTTGCATCCTGTCGCGCGCCAGAACCTCGTCAACCATTTTCCCCACGAGCTCGGGATCGGTATTTCTCAAATAATTCAGGAAATAGCGGAGCGAAGAAAAATTGACATAGCGGAAGAAATCACGCGGCTGGGCAACGGCGCGGGAGATGAGGTCTACAAGCAGCCGACGACGGCTGTTGGGGGGAAGCAGTATTTTTTTCAGTGAATCAGGCATGTGGTTGGCCATCTTTGCATCTCGCAGCTGGGACTGACAAGGTTACATTGTTATCGATCAGCCAAACAGCTTGTCATGAACCTTCTGAAAGCGGTGCGGTAATCTTCCAGGAGATTGATTCGTAAAGTTTGGTGATGACGGCGTCTTTCTGGTGGACGATTTCTACTGTGCGTCGGTTGACGTCGATGTAGTTTGTGCCTGATTCGGATTTGCAGATATAGTAGGTCCTTAAATTGTGCCAACACACTATACAGTATTAATTTATAAGGTAGATTTTCATCCTTCGTCCTTTGAATTGAAAGAGCTATCGTCGTAAGTTTTTTCTTTTGGTTGGCTGACGTTTTGAAGAGAAAAATCGGATCCTTCAAATGAATCAAAATATGACACCTCACGGTACCAACAATGACTGCATGCCGGGTGGGGGTCTTCAGTATCCAGTCTCTTGCGCATATCTCTCAAAGTTTCGCAGTTCCATATTTCTGCAAGGCTATTTGTTTTAATGTCACCTATAAGTGGAGCACTCAAGCAACCACAAGAAAAAACATGCCCGGTTGAGCGAACTCCCATGCAGCGCCAAAGAAAAGCACAGTTCACACGGCTTTTACTTTGTGGGTTTGCATCCAATGGTTGTTCTGGTACTTGCTTCTGCGGAACTTCTGCCTCACTCAAAACTTCTATCACTGGCGCACTATGAATCACATGTGATGAGTCATTGATGAGTGCGGGAAGAAAGACCGAAAGTCCTAATTTCTCGGCTTCTCGCGAAGCCTGTTCGATCAGGGGATTAAGGATCTCCGGTTTGTCAATCAAGGTTTCAGATGCCATTGAGGGGAAATGCACTAAGAGTTGCCGTACATAAACACCATCGACTTGTAATTCAGCAGCCATTCGCAGAAAATCGATCAATTCAGAGCAATTAGTTTTTCGCAGAGCAAATGAAAGTTGAATCTGGAACCGGCGCCTGTCGCTTAGGGCATATTGCTTCAAACTGGCAAGTTTCTTTATCGTCTCAATGACTGAATCAAAGTCTTTTGAACGACGCACGAGATAAAAAGTTTCCTTGGTTGCAGCATCCAATGAAAAACAGATATCTCCTAGTACTGGTAGCATAGCAAACATCAACTCGTAGTCCAGCAGAGCCCCATTGGTCGAAATATCCAGGCCCGTATTAGTGCGTTCAAGTTGCTTGAATAAGTGGAGCAGAAGATATCGCGGAGCCATAAACGGCTCGCCCTCGCCGACTAGAGAAATACGCCTGAGATATGGAAAAACATCTTGCGCTAATTGGTCGAGAAGGGCTATGTCTATGGGAGTTGATTTATTGTTTGTTCGATGCTGATCAGAAGAACCATGCGTTCCACAGTGCGTACACATGAAGTTACATGCTTTAGTCAATTCCAGTTCAAGCATTTCCGGGAAAGCCGGGCAGTATTCAGAGTGGTTCCGTTCCTGAGTTTGACATAGCTGCCAATTGGCTTCAGTAAGATTCTGCGAACGCAACCTTTGTATAGTTACCGGCGTATGACTCCAAAACCACTTTGAAAGTCTGTCCGTACTAGTCTCGACAATATTCATGTAGTAAATGGCCCCCTATCAAGGTATGCGTCAATAATCCGGGTTTGTTGTTGCACTGACTTTTCAAGGGACTCCTCACACATGCATTATCCCCAAAGCCTTCAAGATCTTGTAAGATTTCGAATTGCGAATTAATGTAACATCATTAAGCACAGCCATATATAGATTGAGTAACTCATGATATTCAATATTGTCCAGAATAATATTGCTGTCCTTGTAAGTGTTCTTGTACCAGTTCAAAAAAGAGTCTGTAACACTCACTTTGAACGGATCAGGAAACTTTGTCGCTAAAGCAGGATCTTTTCGGTAAATGTAACGATGAGACTTAGAAATCTTTGTGCCGTCACTGAAACAATCATACATGCAAGGCGTTGTCCCGTATTGGTCCTGCCCCATAACTGAACATTCATTGATATACCAGTCCCTCAGCTCATACAGAACGGGGCTATCCTTGCCATACAGATCAAGCATCATTTTCTGTGCCCCACTATCGAATCCGGAAAAATGATAAAAACAAAGAGGTTGTCCATTAATCAGCAGTCCGTCAGGCACTTTACCTGTTACCTTCCGTTGAGTAAGATTCCAGGTACAGACGTTATAAATCGGCTCCCGCATTATCAGCAGGTCTTCAAAGAACGACGGGGCAAGATCGCACCAACGCTGATCGGTAAACAGGCCATTTGGGATATCGTCAAAACAGAAATGCTCCAACCGCTTGGCCCACCAATCGGCAAAGCGCCTGCCTTCATCAGAGTTACGAATAGCGACAAAGCCGAGGTTGTAGATCCCGTGTTTCAGACTGCAGATTTCATTGTCGACAATCGCCCGCAGATCAGTGTCCGGCTCTGTCTGGTGAGGAGTCAGCAGAATGCTGAATTTGTCAAGCCTCTCGGTAATGCTGTCAAGCCGTGACATCACCGTAATGTCCGGGTCAAGGTAGATTATCTTATCTGGGTTGTGCCGTTTGATGATCTCCTGGAACCCGAACCCCTTGACCGCAGTGCACAACTCCACAAGCCGGTGCTTGAATATCCATGCCTGCTTGTTCGGTATTGATAGCTCATCGATATTGATTATTGAATCGAAATGCTCTGATTTCTCATGCAGCCACTCAGGCTGTTTGTCCGAGAGAAGCAGATGAAACTGCGCCTTGGGGTGATGTTTTTTGACCGACTTGGCAAGCACCCGTGCTTTGGGGACGTAGTTGGCAGTAACGCTAGTAAAAATGTGCATGAAATCCTCTTGAAATCAGTAGTTACCCTGTAAACACCCGGAGATGACGGCTAAATGCCTCTCTACGGATACCGGAGTATATTTTTTCGTGTTAAGACTTTTCTTTTCAACAGCATGCGGATGTGCGAGTATCTGGCTGATCACCGATACAAGGCCGTCAATATATGGGGCATCAGCGACCCATCCTGCGTCGCAATTGCGTACTCTATCAGCCGGTGCGCCCAAATTGCAAGCAATCACAGGATACCCCAGCAGCAGCGCCTCTGATGCAGAGTAACAAAAGGTTTCTGGGCAGACGCTTGAGATTATCACCACAGACACCTTGTACTGCTCCATAAGAGTGCCGAGATCTTTACGAGAGTAACTGCCATGAATTACCAGTCTGTCACTGGCAGACGGCGGGGGAAGTATCACCCCGATGACAACCAGTCTGAAATTGAGCCCCGACAAGCGGTTGTCATTCAATAGCTGCTCAATCAACTTACTCCCTTTGGGGACACCGATAGAGCCTATAGCTGCAATCGTTAACAGTCCGTCTTCCGGCAGACTCCGCTGCTGCCATGTGAAAAGGTGCTGTTCAGGAATGCTGTGCTCGTTGACAAGCATATTTTCAAGCTCCGGATAGGCTCGCTTCATGATCTTCATTGATGCTTCTGAAAAACAGATGACCTTTTCTGCCCGGCTCAAAAATGCTCCCGCTGCACTCCGCCATGGTTCGATCCTCTTTGTGCCGGTATGATGTTCCAGCGGCACATCAAGCCTCCGCAGTTTTTCCAGACAGGTGGCGCATACTGCAGGATCATCAGGCACAGCGCAATAGTTCTCCTGATAATCAAACAACGTCCAGTTGGGACAGACCATGAAATAGTCATGAACAAGGGCAATATAAGGAGTCCTGGATTCCCGGATGGTGTTCAGAACAGCTTCGGTATCCGGCCAAGAAACCAATTGACAGGCAATTACATAATCTATTTTCAGTTTTTCTAGGAGATCGGGGAAAAAACCTGCGAGATCTGGTGGGAAGAGGACATCCTCTATTTCCTGCCCAGTGTGGCATTCGACGTGATAATCTTTCACGCCGTAGCGATACTCCAGCAGTACCACCTTATGGCCCTGCTGCTCCATATGCGCAATCATATTGCGAGAGTAGAGACCTGAGCCGCCGCCAAGGTTGAAATCAAGCAAGAGAATAGTCGGCTTTGTTGCTGGCTGTTGAGAAACTAACTTCGCCATTTCATCCAGTGTCATAGTATTGGCGGCATTTTCATGATGCAACGGGGTTGGTGTAGCGCTGACCGAAAAAGTGTGCCCCAAGCGCCGCAGAGGCGCGGTTACCCGCCAACTGAGCGAGTTCTGCAATGCATAAATCTGTTCATCTTTAGACTTAATGATTCGCCTCAACTCATAGGTTTCACGAATCAGCTGAGTCTTTTCTGTCTCAAGATGCCTCTTTTTTGAATCAAGTGCTTCCTTATCCCACTCCAACTGCCGTTTTGCTTCCGACAGGCCGACTATCCTGACAAATGTTTCATGTGACAGCATCAGTTCTTCCCCCGGATAGAGAAAATACTGATACGGTGGGCAAACCGCCCTGCCAGAACTGTAGGCTTCTTCATTCATCAATGAAACATACTGGTTTGTCCTCGTGTGAATATCAACCGGATTCAGATTATCCAAATGCCGGGCAACAAGCATCAAAGAAGGGTTCAGCACCACAAATCCGAAATTTACAAACTCGTAAGCAATCCGGTGATCGCAACCCGGTATCCCCAGATAAAAACTCGTAAACATCTTCTCTACAGGTACTGGTGCCGTAAATATCCACACATCCTGACTGCCGTGAGCGTACTCCGGCGGCATGAACTCCAGACTGCCGTCGGGCATGATGTTATGCCGAGTCAGTGCAAAAATCTGGTTGCTGAAATCCACCTTCACCAGGAACCGCAGCGTATCATCAAAATAAATATCCGCATTGGATAGCATCCAGATAACCGGTTCAGGCCAGGTGTTGGCATACTTAAACGCCCGCTCGAAGGTCAAGCGCTCACTGATAACCGTCTGCTTAATTTTTTCTGTATTCGAAAATGCCGTAAGATCAAACAACTCTTCCGTCAACAGGTGAACCGCATCAATCAAAGGATTCTGCAGGTTTTCCCGCAGGCAGGTATCGATCTCCCCCTGCCGCTCAGGGGTAGCGGCTCGGTAATACTGGACGATCAGATGGATCTGGCGCTTCATAGGGGTCATTTCACATTTCACCAATATTTGAGGATAAACCACCTCTGGTTTAAAGAAGGGGTACTTTAGATATTTTGCGATAGACTTTCATTACATGTCACCAGTAACGCCTACCTCACATAACCTGTTTAATTCAGGCAAGTATCGCTTATTTCACCATGGACGTCAACGCGGGAATTCTTCAGTATAGCAATTTACAGGCCTTTTTACGTCCAAGTAACCAAGATGCCATTCGTATGATAATATTTACCTACGATGTCAACCACTAGGCAACGATTTCGTTTATTCACTCAAAGCACCAAATATATTAAGGAGGCACAAATGCCAAAATACGTTCCGATTATTGCTGCCCTGCTTTTGCTAGGCATCAGCACTGCCGATGCTTCCAACGTCGGCGTTGACCTTAACCTGCAGATCGGCAACCCCGCACCGCCAACGGCCCGCGTCATTGTAAGAGAACCGGCGCCCTCAAGAACGATTGTTATCGAAGACGATGTCGACTTCATCTATCCCAGCGAACTCGGCTTTTATGTCGGCGTCGGCGTGCCGTATGACCTGTTCTTCCTGAACAATCTCTATTTCACCTACCGTGACGGCTCCTGGTACCGGGCAAACAACCATCGTGGCCCGTGGGTCGTTGTGGACCGCAGGCATCTTCCTCCTGGGCTGCGCAAACACAAACTCGACCGAATCCGTTATTACCGGGATCGAGAGTATCGGGTCTACGAACGAGAACATGATCGGTACAACGGCAGGCATTTCAGGTCAGACCGGGGGGAGTGGAAAGAGCACAGAAGAGCTGAAAAAGAACAGTGGAAAGACGATAAACGTCATGAAAAGATAGAACGCAGGATAGAGAAGGAAGAGAGGAAAGAAGAAAGACGGGGAGACCGGGAAGACCGTGGCCGTGACCGGGAGCAAGAAAGAGGGAGACACGGTCGGGATTAACAGCAGAGATCGGCACGAGGCCCCAAAGGAACTCCGCGGGGCCTTGTTGTTTACTCGGCTGCGAGCTGAGACTGTTGACCGATCCACCACTACCGACATCTTATCCCTGGCATCATTCTGCTATTAACTTCACTCACCCTGATGTAATCCATCAACAGAGCTGAGAGGCATATACCAGCCGATCACCCCCAAGAGAAGGGGCAGTTCGGTCATTTCGCTTTCAACCTTCTTCTTATAGCTAGTTATTGTTTCCAGCGAGTATTTTTTTGGCAAGGTCATCATCACTAGGGGACATGTCTTCCGGTACCTTTGCAATACCGACAACACTAGCGGCTATGTAACGGGCACAATCAGCCGGATGCCCATTGCAGTAGATATTTGCAAGAAGTTTACCGGTAGCAGGCATAGCTTCCATTGCCGAAGAAACATATCCACATTTAGTCACCAAATCACAAACAGCCATTGCCGTAACTCCATAGTATAACAATAAAGTATATTAACTGCGTAATCCGTTTGTCATTAAAGCATAATATGTGCCACTCAAACGAACCGATACCAGCCAAGAGCAACCTCACCTGTCTTCAGTAGCATTAGTTGATCACATCAAATGAGCTAGGGGATTTTGATAGTGGGGAGGCGCAAAGAGGGCTCAAAAAAACAAAAAGCCCCGATTTCTCGGGGCCTTTCATACTGCTTTATACTGCATTGGATTGTTTGCTGGAGCCGTTGGTCGGAATCGGCTCCAAGAATACAACATCTAGCTGTTTTTTAAGAGTTTTTCATCGCCTAAACCGTACAACTTTTGGACTATTTTTATGGTCTGACTGTACCACTTTTTGACCCACGTATCAACCCTTAACACAATTAGAATCCTGGATAAGGAATCGAACCCACAACCCGCAACAGTGCTTATACCTTCTAAGCTCAAACTCTCCAAGGCCTCTCCAGCACCAACTCCACAGCGATTATATTCATATATTCAAATTAATAACAGGGGATCACTCCTGGCCTTTCCCAGGTATTCCCGCTATCTCATAATTCCCGAGGGGGTATTCCAACACCTCCCCTTCTCCGAGGGAAGTTGTATAATCCGCCACTCAGTACCACTCAATAGGTAGGAAAAATTCCGCAAAATTAAAATCTAAAAAATTTTACGATTGCTTGATAATTTTAGACCCTTTCTGGGTACATAAATAGGTGAGGTCGAAATATTTCCTACCTCACCCCATGCAAGCCCGACCCCGGATTAGTCGCGCGAGCCGGGTCAATAATCCCTAAGAATTACAAACAGTCAACGCAGCAACACGGCGCTAACCGCGCTATGCCGTAACACCTGCATCTAATAACAGATAGCTAACCCAAAGTAAGGATTTATTGTGATTTATCGCAGAGTTGAAGAGTACACAGAGTGGTTGCAATCGTACAAATGGGAGGCGTTCCTCACGGTAAGACTGCCGCCCAACCTTCCACTTAATGCCGTAGCCGCCCAAGTCATCAAATACATATACCGGCCACTGTGCCGATACCTCCGCACCCGCGTAGCTGCAATATCAGTCATCAGCCACGGCCACGGTATGCACAAGCCTCACGTGCATGTACTCCTGGCAACCGCCAACGGACAACTTACTGACAACATCAACGAAATCTCAGACTACCTAAAGTCAACCATTACCCCTTTGAACTCGCACAAGGACGCCATTGACCTCCGGCCATACATCCCAGATCGACATGCCGTATATGTTGCAAGTCACGTGGTTGATGAAACAGATTTGACTTACTACGACAAAAAACAACTAACCAAGTTAAAGGACAAAACAACATGTACCACGATCAGTGCATAGCAAATTTAATCAACAGATACAGCGACTTTCCTAAGATTCAAGCCGATATGAGAAAGCTTCTCGGCTACGTCGAATCCTGGCAGCGGATGAATCTAGCCCCTCTGATAAAAGGCCTTGAAGCACCGGCCCCCAAGTCAATCGGCTCAATCCTGGCGTCATACCCTAAACGCTTTAGAGCTGAGCTACAAGCGGTTGTCGAGTCCATGATCGACCTTGCAGCTACAGCAGGCAGCAACGGCATAAAGCAGCTACCAGAGGTTGCCACCGGCATGACCACCCAGGAGCTGATTGACTGGCTCGTTGCACAGCACTACGACGCCCTGCATAACATCCACCAGGAGTCAACGCCAATTAACCTCCGAGCAGACTTGGAGTTCATTGCTACCCAGATCGTCGGCAAGGTGTCTAAGGGGTTCGAGGAGTCGGTTGACGGTCTTATAGCCCGGAGCAAGGCCACCCAGGAGGTCTCCAGTGCTCAAGCCTAACATCGATGAATTCTTAGACCACCTTGTCACTGTGATTCGCGCCGATGTAGCCACCGACAAGAGCAGCCCTCGCGTAAAGTCTTTAATAGCCAATATGCCCGACTTCGAGCTGAAAGCATTGGCTTGGAAGGCACTCCAGCGAGTAACTGAGCAGGAAATCCTGGCAAAGTCCAGCCTGTCGGAGACTCTGCAGCTAACCGAAGCTGTCCTCACCCTGGCAAAACTCCAGATCAATAATTAAACCACATAACCGCGCCGGTACTCCTCCGGTATGATGCAGCTCGCCGGGAGCTGTGCGGCTACACCCGGCAACTCTCCTTGTACTTCGGGCGGCTCTGGCCGCCCAAACTATTTCAACCACAGCAAAGGATTCATATGACATTTTTCAAAAAGAAAGACCACCCAGCCGAGCCGCTAGAACCAACAGCAGAACAACCAGCCCAACAGCCAGTTTTTACTGGCTGCTACGGTGATGAATTTTCACCATGCCTGGATATAATCACCGTCCTTACCCATAGCCCTATAAACCTACGATCAATCAGACCACCGCAGAGCGTCCAGGATCAAAATGGTTGTAATTACCGAGTTCTTGAACTCTGGCACCTCAGCGAGGATTATTATCGAGTGACACTAGCCCGGCTACCGGAGGTGCCCAATGTCTGAGTTTATAAAATTTCATGGCCGGGAATTTCATTTTGCCGATGGGGCGACCTTCAAGGCGATCTACCACGATGGCGACTCCGGTGCCAGCTTCGAGCTGGCCGCAGCAGATTCTGTGGTACCCGGTGCAATCTTGACTGATGCATATAAGGGAACTCGTTTCATTGTAGCTAGCTGCCACCAGCACCCAGACTCCGACAGCATCCACGCGACTATCAGGCCTTTTACCGAGACCGTAGCCATATCCAGGCAGTTACCTGGAGAGTCTGAACCGACAGAAATCGCAACCGGTATTCCATTTAATTTCAGGAACCAACTGCTCTACGTTCCGAGCAGCGCCTATGTTCAGCCCGGTGACCTTCTCCAGGCCAGCAATGGCAAGGCTTTTTTGGTTAAAGAGTTGGTTGATTGCTACGAGACCGGCTTGATTTACATGTTTGTGGAGGAGCAGCCACGATGAATCTAGCAGCCAGGGCAAGCCGCCACATTAACCGCGTAGGCCGCGAATTTTTCAACAAAGCAACGGGCGAAACACTGCTAGGCGCTCCTGCTGAGGGCAGAGCAACCTATTTCCATCTCGATGCAGAAATCGAACCCGGCCAAGTTCTGCACGATCCAGCAGAACTCAAAAATTACATCGTAGCTGATACCGATATTATCGACGGTCACCTGTCCGTTTTCGCGTTTCACGCTCTGAACTCTTGTAACATCGTCCGGCCTATCGGAATCAAGAATGATTTTGGCCTGAATGAGTATCAGCCTGTCACCGTGGCAGCAGCTGTGCCGGTAATCATCGCCAAGAGCCAGCAGATCGTCCAAGTCCCAGTAGGAACTCCGGTTGAAATCGGCGATGCGTTATTGGTAGGGACTGTTACTTATAACGTCCGATCCGTGTCTCGCAGTTATGATTGGCCCGGAATAGTCAACCTCATGATTACAATCATCAACTAACGCAAGGAGCATAGTAATGACATACGACATTTGTTTTTTAGTTGAATCAGAAAACAGGGTAATCCACGCAAGCTTGCATGATGGCCTCCTGTACTTCAGGCCCGAAGATGTAGCCGCCGGTATTAAACCAGATGCTGTTCTCAGGGATATGACCTCCGAGAAAGTCTATAAGGTTGACAGCCTCATAGCAGTAGTTTCCGCAGCGTAATCAGCCAAGAACCACAGCAATACACCTGCAGTTTAAAATCGGCCCTCCTGGAACGCTCTAGGAGGGCCGATCTTTATAAACCCCTGCCCAGACTATCAACCAAAATCACCATAAAAACCTAATAAGGATCGTTATGACTGAGCTTGAAGTGCATCTCCCCCATAAAAGTTACCTAGCAGCTCCCGCAGCAACCGGCCCCGCTTGCCCGTTCTGCGGTCAGACCGTCGATTATAGGAAAGGAACCGCTTGCTCCAGGTGTTCAACCCTGGAACCCTCCTACAAAAGTGAAATCACCATACCCGCGATGCTGAAGCGACAGCAGGCCAGGAAGAAACCGCGCAAGCGTGCGGCGGTAATTTATCAACCTGAAATAGATGGATTACTTGGTGCTGCTCCGGTAGATCAGGAACCAGAGCTTGCCCCCTACCAGGATGATCTTGACCGGCTCGAAGTTGAAACCGATCACCTCCTGGAACTTGCCGATGATACGCTGCTACCCCTGCGGTCGGAGATTGACGCGCTGCCTTGGGACTAGCCCCAGATAGTCTCCAGCCCTGGACTTCTCTCGAACGATAGAATTCACATGTGCACTCTATTGCAGATGTAACATCCGGTTATCATTGGCACAATGTACATATTCACCGTTGACTAGCTGTCTAAATAATGATATAGCCTCCGTATTAAATTTATTAGAGGAGGAATTACCAATGTACCAAACCCCCAACACACCGGCAGCATGTACGACCTGCGAACGGCACCACATCAAGCACCAGGAGCTTTTCGGCCTGTTGACTCCGGTTCAGCAAAGTAACTTGGAAATTGCTCTGTGTATAGATTGCGATGTTGTTATCGAGTGGGAGGCAGTAGGCTAGAGGTATCTGCAGTACAGGTAAGACAAGCTAGGATACTATCTTAGGTATAAGACTATAAGTCGTCCGACCAGCGGACTCCCTATTATACCCCGCCAGCCGATTTTTGTCAAGAGAATTCTACTGAGATGGCACATCATTTGCTAGGGCAGGCCAACCGGTAATTGATTTTTACGGGAGTTGGCCTGCTCCTTCTGCTCTTGCTGGAACGCCCAATCCTTCGCTTTCAGCTCCTTCTGTAGTAATGCTAGATAGGCATTCCTGGCCCGTTGGCGGTCTCCTCGCTGCTCCTGTTCCATTGTCCTGACCAATTCAGGCAATGGAGTAGGCAGCCCTTGCTCGATCAGCAGTTCGATAACAGCAGCCCGCCGTGTTCCATCATGCTTCGCATTTACCTCAATACCGTGGCTATCAGCCAATTCCAGGAGCTTTTCTCCAGCCTCTTTTGATAGCGTTACCGTAACGCTCTTGCTTCTGTGCCTCGCAGCCCTGGCGGCCCCCTGAGTCCGTTTCTTGGTTGTATCCATACCTTCTCCTGCCTGCGTTACCGTAACGCTTTCTATGGCCTATTCTGTGCGTTAGGCGTTGGCCTTGTTGCTAAGCTGCCTAGTCACCGCGCCATATCGCTTGTATGCTTCGTAGTGTTCCCCACCTTCTTGGTTCTTCGGAGCTTTGCTGTTAGTAGTAAATCCAGGATTATCCGCCTTTAGCTTTTCAAGCAATGTTTTCTTGGCTTTGCCTGCATCATTACCGCAGAGTTCCAGCAACCGCTCCGCCTCGATCACTCCCTTACCTTTTGGCTTTCGCACAACAGTAACCCCTGGTTCCTTGCCAGCTACTCCTCCGAAGATCAGTTCTTCCAGCATAGCCCTAACACCCAAGCCATGTTCCTTGCAGAGATCGTCGAACCTTGAACGTGCTTCGGCAGATACCGCTGTGTTAATGCTGGGATTCTTAGCTTTGAATGTTTTCTGGTGTGCTGCGTTTTTACCTTTATCTTTCATTTAGTTAAACCACCTTTCCTATGCTTACGCGTAAGCTGTATTGACTTACGCGTAAGCATACCACAGGTTACGCGTAAGCACATAATGAATTACGCGTAAGCCTTTGTAGTCTTACGCGTAAGGTCGAAGGTAAAAGAAAAGCCGGGGGAGTACCCGGCCTTGATTGTTTATGCTGCAGCCCTTTTCAACACATTATTAACTGCTGTCGGAGTCCACTGCTTTCCCCTAGCAGTTAATACTCCGATTTTATCCAACTCTCTTGCGATTTCCCTAAGACCTTTACCTTGATCTTTTAGAGCAGTTATTGTTGGCATTACCTTATTGGCAAAATCTGCAGCTTGAGCTTTTAATACCTGCACGCCCTTAGCGCTGGCTTCTGCTACCAGCTCCGGTTTCAGGTTATTAGTTCCCAGCTTTACACCACGCGCCCGCGCTCTTTCAAGTCCGGCTTTGGTAGTTGAGCTGATACGCTCCCGCTCCTTCTGCGCAAGTGCTCCGTAAATATGGACGGTGAAACTATCGCAATGGGGCATGTCGGCAATCACGAAGTTTACCTGGTTCTTCTGCAAGCTGGTAAGGAAGTGGAGTGACCGCGAAAGCCGATCTAATTTTGCCACCAGCAATTGACCTTTAACCAGATCAGCTTGACGCATTGCCTTTGCAAGCTCTGGCCTTGAATCCACTTTACCAGATTCAACTTCAGTATACTCGCCTACAAGCTCGCCATTATTAGCCGCTATGAAATCAGCAACCATTTTCTTTTGAGCCTCCAGGCCTAAGCCTGATTTGCCTTGTTTCTGGCTGGACACCCTGTAGTAAGCGATATATTTCATGGTTGCCACCTCCTGTATAAAATCCAATGGAACAATTAAGGATTTTATACAGCATGAATACAGGCCAGTCAATTAATTATTTTTAGAAGCGATCAAGTCTTCGGTTTCAGATCAGGTTAGATTGAACAGGTAGTGGTAGAAGTGGGGGCGGCTTCGATACCAGCCGAAACTTGCCCAGGCCTTAGCCCCTCCGTTCACCCGCGAAAGGGAATTTTCAAAGATATATAACAACATGTCGGGGCTAATGTGGCGGCAATCCCAGCAGTCGAAAAGAAAGCCCGGTGTCTTCGCTTTTATAGGTTGGTTGCAGATCAGCCCGCATTGCCTTAATAAGGGCACCTAGAAGTTGGTCGTGCCGACTGACGTCCTTATCTTGATTTCGATATGATGTATAGGCAAGGAAAGCATCAAGGGCATTCATGATGGCTGGCGGCGCTACCAATAAGAGGCTGTTTACTGCGTCAGAATACTTTGCTTGTGCTTCAGCAGTTGACCTCTCTTCAACCACTCCTGATAGGGCTAAGATATATTCCCGATACAGTTCAAGCTTCATTTTACGCCAGTCCGCCGCGTGTTCTCTCCTTTTGGCGAAATAGTTAGTGAGTGCAACCACGATAATTGCCGCACCTGCCGAGATCACAGCAGCTAGGATAGTTGTAGATACCACGATTATGTCCTCGCTTATCTGAGTGATATACTTTCTTTAGGAGGCAGGCCATGTCCTTCACCTGGAAAACCACTCACCCAATGGTACGCCGGCAGCGTTACCTGGATCAGAGGAAAGCGAATCGCAAACAGCGCCGGCCATCGGTGCCAGCCGTGTTTATAATTTCCACGGTATTTTTTGCCCTACTGTGGTTATCCCACTACTTGAGCCGATAACGGCCATGGTAAGACCTGCAGCAGATCAGGAAAACGGTTTATAGGGCAAATATGGAGGCCGTTTTTCATTCCCTACCCTTAGCCGCCAGTCGGGCGACTAGATCAACCGGAAACCCATAGTCCAACTTCTTCAGCATACTGTACTGAACCTCTGATGGGAAAGCCGTCTCGTAGTGTTCGCCGGTCACATCCTTTCCCCTGTCATGTCCAACCATTGATTGTATCACCGCCCTGTCGCTGGCTTTGTCATACATCTTATTTTGGCGGAACCAATCAATAAAATTCTTCCGCATCGAATGAAATGACTTCTCCGTCGTATCCTCTACATACTTGACCTGATAAGTCTCGTTCCACCACGTCCGTATTCTGCCTGTCCAATCCTTCCCTTCTGAGTAGGATAATGTAGAGAACAACCGGTCACTGCCGTTGTTCTTCTGAGTCTCTAGGAACTTCAGGAACCCCAGCTTGACCAGCATAGGATGCACCGGACATTTCCGTGATTTTTTGTTTTTGGTTTTCTGCCTCAGTGCTGGATTATGACGGATTCGGAATACCAACACCTTGCCTTCCTGCTCGATATCATCAACCCGTAGCTGACATATCTCGTTCTGCCGCATCCCTGAATATAAAGCAATCAACGGAACCCATAATCTATGAGGTTCTACCATCGTGCGGATAGCCAGCAACCCGGTAACAAGATTAATCAGATCATCCTGGCTGTATGGTACGTTTTCAACATCCCTTTTACCCGCCACCTGCATTTCAGTAAATGGATTGCCTCGAACCTTCCATCTGTCCTGAGACTCTGGAGTCTTCAAGGCGAATTTGTAAAGGCTACTGATGAATTCTACTTTGCCAGTTGCTGTTGACGGTTCGTTGTATTGCTGAAGCTCAGAGATTAAAGTCACTGCGTCATCCGACCGATACTCCGCAGCCTCCTTATCTCCAAGTATTTTTATGACCTCATCGAATATAGCGCGGTACTTTTTCTCAGACTTAATGCCCCACTTCTTCTTTGAAAGCTTAAACTGCTTAAACCCTGCATACAGCTCTGATAGCTTTGGCCGGTGCTTTGAATCCTCGATGCGCTTACCTATCTCCAGTTGGTAAGGTGTATTTAATTTACCTTCTGCCTGTTCCCTGGCATAGGTAAAAGCATCAATCTGAGCCTGCAGCAATGTCTTGATAATCTCGTTTAGCTCTGCAGGCGCGGCAGTATTCCAGACTGCAAGCTCTTCGTCGGTAGGCGGTTCAGGTACATCAGAGAAAGGGGAGTTGGTTGGATCATGAAACCATGCAGCGGGTGGCATTTTTATAGCTAGTTGCTTCTCGGCGATTACCTGCTTTGCCATCAACCTTGTTTGCCTGCCATAGCTCTCAGTAGCTAGTTCGGCCTGTAGGCGGTCAATCTGGTCTGTGAAATACTTGGATAGCGCCACGACCTCTGCAGGAGTCTTAGGCGATTTCAAGGCGGTATCTATGATATCCGTATCGATGGCAGGGAATAAACCGGCATCATTGAATAGCCAATCCATAGCGTCTTTGCGGTTGCGCCTATGATCGGTCAACCGACCAGTGAACTCTGCTATCAGTTCACCTGCTATTATTGTCAGTTCCCGCTCTGTCAGCACTCGGCACCTCAACCTTGCGAATGTCTGCTCTGCCTTGCCGATCAGGGCGCAGGCTGCAACCTTTGCTTCTACCCTGCTTGTAGTCCGTAATGACTTTTTAAGCTCTTTACGGTTGCCTAGATATTCTCGTAACTCTTCAGGCACCCAGACACGACAATAATATTTTTTACCTCGCCTTGATAGCAAAATGGCCTCCATGACTGTACCAAAAACTGTACCAGTCACAAAAGGCCACTTAAAACCCCGAAAAAATCATGTTATAAATCAGCATGATACAAGATGTTTTGGAGCCGTTGGTCGGAATCGAACCGACGACCTGCTCATTACGAGTGAGCTGCTCTACCCCTGAGCCACAACGGCAATAGAGAACAATTTCTAACTCAATTTCAGATTCAAGTCAAGCCGCATCTGGCAATGAGAAAACAGTTCTCCCTTGGGCCATTTTATGGTAGAGAATGGGAAATTCTCAAAATAAGGAGCGGCAACAATGACCGAATCGGCAAACCCTCGCGTTCTGATGGAGACATCCATGGGCAACGTCACTATTGAGCTTTTCAAAGACAAGGCCCCTATAAGCGTCAAAAACTTCCTTTCCTACGTCAATGACGGCTATTATGATGGTCTTACCTTTCACCGGGTAATCCCGACCTTCATGATCCAGGGTGGAGGAATGGACGCTGAACTCCAGCCGAAAAAAACCAAATTCGCCATCAAGAACGAGGCAAACAACGGCCTGAAAAACAAACGCGGCACCCTGGCCATGGCCAGAACTTCAATAGTTGACAGCGCCACCTCGCAGTTTTTCATTAATGTCGTTGACAATGCGTTTCTTGACTACAAGGGAAAGCGCCCCGAAGACTTCGGCTACGCCGTTTTCGCCGAAGTAGTTGAAGGGATGGATGTCGTAGACGCCATCAAAGGGGTCAAGACCTGCTCGAAGGGCGGTCACAGCGATGTGCCGGTTGAACCGGTATTCATCAACTCAATCAAGACCATTGAGTAGCAGTCCGAAGGCGGACCGGGGATTCACCGGTCCGCCTTTAAACCAGCCTTGATGTTTCCATATCTCCAAACCGAACTGACTAAAGACAGCCAGATCACGCTGCAGATAATGCTCATTCTGGGCGTTGGCATTCTTGCCTGGTCCAACAGCTTTGGCGCACCATTTGTCTTTGACGATCTCACGGTCATTGTCAACAATCCCCAGATACGCAACCTCTATGGATTCCTCACAGACCCCTCGTACTTCTCAGCTTCGCCGCGACGCTTTCTCGGTTATCTCTCTTTTGCAATCAATTACCGAGTCAACGGCTTGCACCCACTCGGCTATCATGCCGTAAACTTGGCACTTCATCTTAGCGCAGCCATGCTGCTGTTTGCATTATGTCGCATAATCATGTGCCGGCATCAAGAGAATAATCAGAACAGCCAAACACCTACCTTTTCGGCCCCATTAGCTGCAGCACTTCTCTTCACAGTTCATCCGGTTCAGACCCAGGCAGTTACCTACATTACCCAGCGGTTCACCTTGCTGGCAACTTGCTTTTATATTCTGACGCTCCTCGGTTACGCCAAGGCTCGTGCAGCACAAGAGGCCGGCAGACCCAGGTGCAACGGCTGGTACGCCGTATCGATATGCGCGGCAGGATGCGCCATGTTCTCCAAAGAGATCGCCTTCTCCGTACCGCTTGCCGTGTTGCTCCTGGAACTAGTCATCTTTGCCGGAACCGTCCGGCAAAGAGTTACCGCTCTCGCTCCTTTCGCCGCTATGCTCCTGATCCCCTTCTGTACTGTTGGTGCCGCAGCAGAACCTGAACTAAGGGTAGCACAGACGCTTGCCGCAACAGGATTACCGTCACAGGCTCACGCGGATTATGTGATCACCCAGGCAGCTGTTTTCGGCACCTACCTCCGGCTACTATTATTGCCGGTAAAGCAGACTCTAGATTACAACTACCCTCATTACCACTCGCTAGCAGCGCCTCCGGTAATTATCGGTATCCTGATAATTACCTCTCTGCTGGGGCTGTCGTTATATCTTTACCGCCGAAAAACCAGGACCGCACGATTGGCGGTATTCGGCATCTGCTGGTTTATTGCAGCACTTACCGTTGAGGCAGTTACCCCACTCTCTGACGTCATTAACGAACACCGGCTGTATCTCCCCACCGCAGGAGCGGCAATGACGGTAGCGTCAGTGCTAGTGTTACTGTCAAAGCGCTTCGCTGCCAAACCAGTAAACATGTTTCTCATGCTCATGGTCCTGGTATTGGGGGCGACAACCTGGAAGCGAAACCTTGTCTGGAGCGATGAACTGCTGCTCTGGAGTGACGCAGCTGCAAAAGCCCCTGGCAAGGCAAGACCGCACTATAACCTGGGAACAATCCTGAGCAAGCGGGGTTTTCCGGAAGCTGCCAGGCAGGAGTTCATGGCAGCGCTGGCCATTGAGCCGGGTCATGCACGGGCCAGATACAACCTTGGGGTAGTGAACGGGGGCAAAGGCGATTTAGAGAAAGCACGGAGAGATTATCAGGAGGCGATCCGGCTGGCCCCCTTGCTGGCAGAAGCACACAACAGCCTCGGGGTGCTGCTATCGCAGGAAGGCAGGCTTGACGAGGCAATGAAGTCATATCGAGAGGCGCTCAGGATCAACCCTGCATTTGCGGATGCCCGCAACAACCTTGGGGCAGCGCTTGCCGCCAAAGGGAAGCTTGACGCCGCACTGCAGGAGTTCAGGGAAGCAGTGCGCAGTGATCCGCAAAACCGCCCTTACCGGGAAAATCTGGAGCGGGCGCTGGAGATCAAGCACTCGCCATAGCCCCCCCTGCCCCCTCTCAGATTAAGAGGGGAACTGAGGCTGAGCGGTCATGCCTGCTTGGGCAGGTATTTCTCGCGCAAAGTGACCTTACTAACCTTCCCCACACTGGTCTTGTCGATCATTTCCACAAACCTGACCTTGAGCAGCACAACCTGCTTGGAGATCATTCCCTTGTCGGCATATTCATGGACGTGGTGCTGCAAAGTTTTTTCAGTAACCTTTTCCTTGATGTCAGGTTTGACCACCACCAGGGCAAGTGGTCGCTCGCCCCACCGCTCGTCAGGCAAGCCGATAACCGCGACCTCACTGACTGCCGGATGATGCGCCAGAATATCCTCCAACTCCAGGGATGACACCCACTCGCCGCCGATTTTGATAACATCTTTGGTGCGGTCGGTGATCTTCACATACCCTTTGGCATCGATGTTTGCCACATCGCAGGTGTGGAGCCAGCCACCTTCCCACAATTTTTCCGACGTCCGGTGGTCCTTGAGATACCCCTGGGTCAACCAGGGGGTACGCACCACAATCTCGCCGCTGCTCTTGCCGTCCCGGGGGACATCGTTCATCTCGGCATCCACAATGCGCAGATCCACCAGAGCCAGGGGCATCCCGGTCTTGCACCTGATCTCAGCCTGCGCCTCAGGCCCATCGGCAATCATCTCCGGCAACAGCTGAGAAAAAGTAAGGATCGGACAGGTTTCCGACATCCCGTAACCGGTAAAAAGATCTATCCCCCGCTTTAACGCATCCAGACAGAGGGCTTTGGACATACTGGCGCCACCGATGATGACCTTCCATTGCGACAAATCAACTTTTGCACTGTACGGGCTCTTGAGAAGCATATGGAGAATCGTCGGCACACAATGGGAAAAAGTGACTTTTTCTCGCGCAATCAGCTCCAGAAGATGGTCGGGCATATAGCGGCCGGGGTAGACCTGCTTGACCCCCATGGTGGTTGCCACATATGGCAATCCCCAAGCATGAACATGAAACATCGGAGTTATCGGCATGTAGACGTCCTCACGATGAAAACGCCCCTGGGAAACCGAGGTACCGAGCGTAGCAATCACGCCGAGGGTATGCAGCACCAGCTGGCGGTGACTGAAAAAAACCCCTTTGGGCATGCCGGTCGTGCCGGTAGTATAAAAAGTGGTCGCCCGGCTGTTTTCGTCGAAATCAGGGAAATCGAACGTTGCATCTGCGGCAGCCAGCAGCGCTTCGTATTCACCGGTAAAGTCAAGATGCGTCTCAGGAACTGTCGGCTCATCGTTCAGCAGGATATATTGCCGCACGGTATCGATCCTGCCGCGAATCTGTTCGAGGATCGGCAGGAACTCGCCGTTTACCAGCAGCACATCATCCTCGGCATGGTCAATGGTATAAAGAATCTGCTCCGGAGAAAGACGGACATTGATGGTATGGAGCACGGCGCCGATCATAGGCACGGCGAAAAAGCACTCCAGGTAACGGTTGCTGTCCCAATCCATTACCGCAACAGTATCTCCGGCCTTGACGCCAAGGGAAACAAGAACGTTGGCCAGCCGGCAAATGCGGCCATAGAGCTCCCGATAGCTATAGCGATGCAGGTCGCGGTAGACGATCTCCTGATCCGGGGCATTTACCACCGGGGTATGAATCAGCTGCTTGATGAGCAGTTGCGGGTCATGGGCGGAGTCGGTGCCAAGCTTGCGGACATCGGTCATTGAGAGGAATCCTTCCTGTTAATTATGGAATGCAGATGAGGCCGGATACAAGGCGCAGAAATGCCGCAATGCGTCGAGCTAGAAGCAGTTCTACTTATGCTTAATGCGTTTGCATAGAGCCAAAATAATTAAACGCCCGCAAAGCCTTACCACCCGGCATGTCGTATGAGCTTATGATCCTGTTGCGCCCCGCAGCCTTAGCCTGGTAGAGGGCGACATCCGCCGCTGAAACAAGGTCGCTCGCACAGCTGCCGTTGTCGGGAAACGATGAAACCCCGATGCTGATCGTCATCCGGCCGAGCGGGAGGCTTTCCTCACCGGGAAAGAGTTCCTGTTCTATCCCGTAACGGATCCGTTCAGCAACATACATGGCATCGATCTTCGGCGTATCAGGCAACAATATGCAGAACTCCTCCCCGCCATAGCGGGTGACAATGTCCATTTCGCGCACTGACCGGCACAGGATGTCAGCCACCTGCTTCAGTGCCCGGTCGCCGGCCTGATGCCCGCAAAGATCGTTGTAGAGCTTGAAGCTGTCCATATCGAGCATCATGACGCTCATTTTGAGCCCATGCCTGGAACTGCGGGCAAGCTCCTCTTCCATCCGTCGCTCAAGAAAGCGGCGGTTGTACAGCTCTGTCAAAGGGTCGGTTACCGAAAGAAGCTCAAGATGCCGTATCCCCTCGCTGGCCCTGGCACGGAAGACAAGAGAAGCCGTATGCCCGGCCAAAGCGGTCAACAGATCAAGATCAGCCTGGTCAAACAGGGCATTGTCAACCTTGTCGGAGAGGTTCAGCACTCCCAGGGTTTCTTCTTTCCAGCAGAGCGGGACACTGACAAAGGAACCGGACTTGAAGCGTGGTCGGCGACCAACCATAAAACGGCCATCAGTGGCGATATCTCTCACCAAAAGCGGAGTGCCGCTCTGGGCAACCTGCCCGGCAATACCGCTGCCGACCCGCACCGTCAAGGTTCCGGCCAGGGCAGGGTTCATGCCGCGCACTGCCGAGATGCTGAGGATATCCTTTTTGGAGTCAAGCAGCATCAACGACCCGGAGGTAGCAGCGACAAGTTCAGCAGCCTTGTCGAGGAATGCCTTTGACAACTCGGTAACATCATCAATCAAGGCAAGTTGATTGAAAATATCGAACAACTGCTCAGTGCGCCGGTTCTGGGCAACAAGCTCCTGTTCATGGGAAAGAGAGGCCAACCGCAAGGCCCCTCTGCCGACAAGCAGGTCCTGCAGCAGTAGATCTGAAACAGGGAATCGGTCACCAAGCAACAAAAGCGCTCCGAAATTGCTCCCGCGAGCAGTCAGAGGCAACACTCCCCCCCGGCTCCCGGCAACTTCGGGAAGGAGCTCAGCTAACTCTTTGGGCGCAAGTTGATGCGGCTTATGTCCGGCAACCAGCGCAGCAGCACGTTCTGCCGAAATTTCCACCTTCGCGAAATCAATGCCCCAGAGCGGTTCGATATGCCAGCGTGTTGAAGAGGAGCGAATAACAGCAACTCCAGGCAGATCGAAAATCAGACCAAGAGACTCACTGAGCAAAGCCAGGACATCAGCATAGGTCTCAACCCGATCCAGCTCTGAAGTTATCTCTCCCACCAGGCGAAGCCGATCAGTTTTATCATCATTCAGCTTTTCTTTGGTGTCCATGCCCTGAAGCAGTTTAATCAACGCCATGATCCGCGCTGCCACCTCGGATATGTTGCCAAAAGTTACCACAGGTAACGCTTCAAGTTCCTCCAGCAAGGCAACCGGGTCACAACCGGATTCCCGCGCCATATTCTCCACCGTCACCAAATCGATACAGGCATCGCGCACCCCGCAACCGACAATGCAGGAGACGGAGCAGCCATCATCTATCGGCACAGCAAATCCGTACAGCCCAGTCCGGGTTCGTGCAACCTGTGGAGTACCGATCTGGTCAGTCCTGGATAGCAGGTCATTAACAAAAGATTTTCCGAGACGATTAAACATGGGAGGAGGAGCAACTGCCCCAGCATAGTGCCATGAAGATACCGGCACGACACGATCCCGGCTCCTCTTGAAAAGTCCAAGAGTAAATCCGGAAAGAAACCCTGCATGCTGCAAAGTTGCCAGTGCCTGTTCAGCACCACCCTTGTACATGTCGGCCATAGGTCCTCCTGTCAGGCAGATCCGCCCACAGTGATCTCGGAGATCAACAGGGTCGGCTGCGCATCAGATACAGGGATTCCCTGTCCATCCTTGCCGCAGGTGCCGATGCCAAAACCGAGATCATTCCCTACTCTGACTACATTCTGCAAAACGGTCGGGCCGTTGCCGGTAAGGGTGGCCCCGCGCACCGGTTCACCTACCTCACCGTTTTCAATGAGGTAACCCTCGGTAACTTCAAAGACAAAGTCGCCGGTAACCGTATTTACCTGGCCGCCGCCCATCTTCTTCACAAACAGCCCGCGAGCCGCCTCTTTCACCACATCCTCCGGGGCTGTCTCTCCCGGGAGGATCATGGTGTTGGTCATCCTGACTATCGGTTTCGAGGCATAGGATTCGCGACGACCGTTACCGGTAGATGCCGCGCCGGACTTCATCGCGGAAAGACGATCATACAGATAACCTTTGAGCACGCCGTTTTCGACCAGGACATTCCTGCGGGCAGGCACCGCCTCATCGTCAAAGGAGAAAGACCCGCGCGCATTCGGAATTGTTGCGTCATCAACCACGGTCACCAGAGGCGAAGCCACCATGGTACCAAGCTTACCAGTGTACATAGAAACACCGGCCTCAACCAGATCGCCCTCCAGCCCGTGACCGATGGCTTCGTGTACCATGGTGCCACCCGCCTCTGAAGAAAGGACAACCGGCATCATGCCGCCGGGTGATTTGGTCGCCCCCAGCATCATCACTGCCCTGCGGGCCGCAGCCAGGGCTATCTCGGCCGGCGGTCTGCCCCCGAGAATTTCCAGCCCGCAGAAACCGCCAACCGGTTCGTAACCGGTCTGGATTACCGAACCGTCGCCGGCAACGGCCTGAACCGCAAAAACGACCCCGGTTCGCGAAAACTCAACAAATTCGCCGTACGAGTTTGCAATCTGGGTCTTTGACCGGCCATCGCGATAGCTGACCGAAACCTGGCGCACTCTTGGGTCGTAGCCTCGCGCAGCCCTGTCAGCCTCGTTAACCATCGCCACGCGCCGCTCAAGCGGGACCAACTCCGGCGGCTCAACTATCGTGAACCCCGGGGCAATGGTACGGCTGCGCAGATCTATCGCTGCACCAAATTCTTTCCCCTTCACCGCCCGGCTGACAATCCGGGCAAGCTCCAGCAGTGCCTCTTCAGTGACATTGTTAGTATAGGCATAGGCGGTGCGCAAGTCAGCGATGACCCGAATCCCCACGCCACGGTCACTGCCGGCCACCACCCGCTCGATCCGTCCGTCATCACAGGCAATACCGGTGGATGCCCCCTCTTCAAAGTAGATGTCGGCAAACTCGCCGCCGTTGGCCAGGGCTGTTCGCAAAATTTTATGGAGTTCCAGGTTTTCAAGCATTTATTGCCTCCATGGGATCACTAACCTCTACCAGCTCGATATCTGCCGCCAATGCCGCCAGCAGGTCGCCGATATCCTGCTCGGCCCATGTCGAAAAGCTGATCCGCACAATGCCTTCCTTGCGATCAGCTGTACTCATGGTCGAGAGCCCTTCGTATGCCTCCAGGATAAACTTGAGATAGACGATATCCCGACGATCAACGCGGAAATAACGAGCTTTGACAGTTTCAGGAAATCTCTGACCACTGGCCACAGAATCGGGCATCCTCAGCCGCCCTGTATCGCCACCGGCATTGCCCTGCCACCGGTATAGCTCATCTGCAGCTCGCAATCCGGCGCAGCGTCGGCATACTCTTGCGCTGCCTCGCCGAGAGTTGCAAACCTGACACCTTTATCGATCAGCCTCTCAAGCAGGCGGGTAAAGGTCTCAGTGTAGGCGTTCCCTTCCAGCTCGGCATGGATGGTATGCACATTCAGACCGGGCTTGATCAGGGAGAGGTAATGGTCATTGATGGTGTCCAGGGTAATGCCGTTCTCGCCAAGGATTTCGTCAAGAGTGGGCCAGGTGGTTGGGATCTGGAGGGTCGTAAAGCGCCGGCCTTCCATGACCGGATAAAACGGGTGGGTACCGCGGGAATCACTGCAGAAGAAAAGTCCCATGGCATCCTGAATCTCCAGGGAGTCAGGGGTTACGGTCCATCCCGGGGCCGCAGTGGTTCGAGCCCGGCGACCGAAGATATCTTCAAAAGCGGCGCTGGCACGGCCCAGTTCCATTAAAGCCGCCTGTTTGGGTAGCCAGGGGAGGTAGTCATGCCATTTGACATGGTCCCAACAGTGAATGCCAACCTCATGCCCGGACTGTTCAACGCCAAAGATCACATCTGGCAGCCGTTCGGCAATGTACGGCGGGGGGAGTATCGTTCCGTAGAGCATCGTCCTGAGACCATAGGCCGACGGCGCTCCGGTCCTGAACATCTTGCGGAGAAAACCCTTCTTAAAGATCCGTTTTATTACCTTACCTGAGTTATCGGGCCCCAAGGAAAAATAGAAGGTTGCGCGAATACCGAAACGGCCGAGGAGTTCCACCAGACGCGGCACACCGTCCCGGGTGCCGGCATAGGTGTCCACGTCAACCTTTAAGGCAACAACAGTCGACTGATTCGACATTTACCGGCATTCCTCCGCAATAAAAATATTGATTGAATTACAGCCCCATCCTGAAATATGCGGTTAAAAATGTGCCGGAAATATCCAAGGCATCCCATTTGGTCTCGATGCGTTTGACTTCAAGCCCGACAGAAGAAACCCCGCCAAGCAGCAGTGAAACGCCTCCGCCGTAATGAAAGCCGAGCAACACCTTGTCATCGTCTGCGTACGAAATGTCCTGATTGCGGTTATCCACTTTCATCATGGTGTAATACATACCGCCGCCGGCAAGGGCATAAATGTCAAACTGCTTGAACGGAAAAATCGCCCGCACCGTCCCGGTGACCGGCACCATCTGGAAGGATCGGTGCAGGTTAGAGAGATTGTCGTCATAGTCGTCTGCCTGGAGGAAGCCGAGCGAGGCTTCCGCTGCCAGCCAGCGAAGCGGCTGAATGCCATATCCAGCCTCGGCGCCTTCACCGACATTCATCCCTGACGGCGTCTCCTGGAAAAACGGCCCTCCACGGAACAGGACGTACTGTTTACCATAACTTTTTTCAGCAGTGTCAACCTGATCATTCTTTTTCATCCAATCGAAATCAGCGGCAGCGGCTTCTCTGCCAACACTGGATGTAAAAAGCACAAACACCGCAACGATAACGGGAATAAGGCATTTCATGGTTACCACCTCCGATCACCGGCTCTACAGCAGATGCTCGATCTTCTCCCTTTCATCCACCAGGTAGAAATCAAGGGTCTTCCTGAGCGCATCATCGATGGAGGTCTTTGGCTCCCAGCCGAGACGCTCCTTGGCGTTCTTCACCGAAGGCACCCTGGTGAGCATATCCTGATAGCCCTTGCCGTAGAACTCCCCGGAGGTAACCTCAATGATCTTGCACTGCTCTGCCTTTTCACGATAGGCAGGGTACTCCTTCATCAGCGTTAACAATTTCTCGGCAAGCTCCTTGACTGAAAGATCATTGACAGGGTTGCCGATATTGAAGATACCGCTGTTTGCAGCACCGTTCTCATTGGCGATAATCTTCATCAGGCAATCGATGCCGTCTTCGACAAAAGTAAACGAGCGCCGCTGTGCCCCGCCATCAACCAGTTGGATCGGTTCCCCGGCCAGGATATTGTAGAGGAACTGGGTCAGGACGCGTGAGCTGCCTTCTTTGGCGGTACTGATGGAGTCGAGCTTGGGACCGATCCAGTTGAACGGTCGGAACAGGGTGTATTGGAGCCCTTCGTGGGCGCCGTAGGCATAGATAACCCGATCCAGCATCTGCTTGGCGCAGGAGTAGATCCAGCGCTCCTTGTTGATCGGTCCGAGCATCAAGGGCGAGTTCTCTTCGTCAAATTCACGGTCAGGGCTCATGCCGTAAACTTCTGAAGTAGATGGAAAGATGACGCGTTTTTTGTACTTAACACACTGGCGAATGATCTTCAGGTTTTCCTCGAAGTCGAGCTCAAATACCCGCAGCGGGTCCTTGACATAAGTGACCGGTGTGGCGATTGCCACCAGTGGCAGCACCACATCGCATTTCTTGATGTTGTACTCGATCCACTCCTTGTTGATGGTGATATCCCCCTCAAGAAAGTGAAAACGAGAATCGCCCAGAGATCGCTCCAGCTTGTCGCAGGCCATGTCGAGGCCGTAGACCTCCCAGTCAGTGGTGGTGAGGATGCGATGAGTAAGAGCATTTCCAATAAAGCCGTTTACCCCAAGGATTAATACTTTCATTTCTTCTCCTGTTTTCGGTTTCAACAAATGGTTCTTTGCAGAAGCCAGTAGTTTTTTTATTTGAATTCAGCTGAAACCAGCGTTCTCTTTGCTACAAAATCTGTGGCGGTTGCCTCTTCCGCTCCCTCTACCTGCAGCGAGCGGATCTCCAGCAACCCGTCGCCGGTACCCACCAGCAGAGGTTCCATAGAGACCACTCTGCCCGGCTCACCGCAACCTTCAACCGGCCATGCCTTCCAGACAATAATCTGCTTGCCATCAAGATGGGTGAAGGCACCGGGATACGGGTGCGTCACCCCGCGAATCAGGTTGTAGATCTGTACCGCGCTAAGACTCCAGTCGATCCGTCCGTCCTCCGGCTTTCTGCCGCCGCAGTAATTGCCGGCCTTCAAGTCCATGGGAATGCGCGCCGCCGTTCCGGCTACCAGTTGCGGCCAGGCGCGACTGATTACCGTTACCGCGGCATCGGTCACCTTGTTGAACACGTCAAAGGCGCTGTCGGTAAAATCTATCGTTACCTTTTCCCGGTCCACGATCTCCCCAGCATCCGGCTTTTCCACCATGTAATGCAGGGTGGCGCCGGTCTCGGTTTCTCCATTGATCACCGCCCAGTTCACCGGCACCCGGCCCCGGTATTTCGGCAGATAGGAGCCGTGCAGGTTCAGGGCGCCCCGGGTCGCCAGCTCCAGCACTGTCGGCTTGATCATGTTCCGGTAATAGAACGAGAGCAGGAAATCCGGGGCAAGTTCAGCCACCCTTGCCAGGTTTTCCGGCTCGTTGATGCTGGTAGTAAGATACGGGATGCCGTGCTGCTCGGCCAGCTCCCGCACCGATTCGAACCAGATCTCCTCGGTCGGCGAATCCTCGTGGGTGAAGATCAGCCGGATGTCAGCCCCTTGTCGCAGAAGCTCTTTAAGGCAGCGGTAACCGACGTTGTGGTAGGCGCATACAACCAGCTTATCTGACATCATCGCCCCCATGCACCTTCCTGACCACATACCGGGGCCGTCTCCTGACCTCCTGGTAGATCCGGCCGACATATTCGCCGACAATGCCGATGCCGAAGATGGTGATACCGATGAAGAAGAACAGGATGGCAAACAGGGTAAAGACCCCCTCTACCTCAGCGCCGACAATAAAGCGCCGTACCAGCAGGAACAGGGCAAAGGCGACGCTGAACAGCGACGTCAAAATACCGAGCAGAGCGAACAGTTGCAGCGGCACTACCGAAAATCCGGTCATCAGGTCAAAGTTCAACCGTACCAGCTTGTACAGCGAGTACTTGCTCTCGCCTTCCAGACGCTCGGCATGGGCAACCTCCACCTCGCTCGGGCTGGCAGCAAAGGTCTGGGCCAGGGCCGGGATAAAGGTCGAGGCCTCCTGGCAGCGATTGATATTGTTGACCACATTGCGGTGGTAGGCCCGGAGCATGCAGCCGTAATCGCTCATCTTCATGCCGGTCATCTTGCGGGTGACGATATTGACCATCAGCGAGGCGGTCTTGCGGAAGAAGGTATCCTGACGTTTTTGCCGGATACTTCCGACTACGTCGTGCCCCTTCTCCACCTCGGCAACCAGCTTCGGGATCTCCTCCGGCGGGTTCTGCAGATCGGCATCGAGCGTAACCACAATCTCGCCGCGGCTGACCTCAAAGGCGGCCATGATCGCCATATGCTGGCCGAAATTGCCGTTGAACTCAACCACCCGCACCTCAGGGTACTTGGTAACCATCCCTTTCAGGATCTCCAGCGACCGGTCCCGGCTGCCGTCATCGGTGAGGATGATCTCAAACGGTTTACCCATAGCCTGCATGACCGGGTAGAGCCGGTCAAAGAGGTTGGCGAGGTTACCCTCCTCGTTATAGACCGGGATGACTATTGAAATATAAGGGTTCATTTCCTGGTTCTCGCAATAACTGATTTGACGGCAGTTACCACATCAGCAGCATCATTGTCGCTCATCTTCGGGAAGAGCGGCAACGACAGGATCCGGTCAGAGGCATAATCGGCATTGGGGAGCGAGCCTGCCGCTTGGGGCAGATGCTCGCGATACCAGGCGTGGTGGTGCACTGCCTTGTAATGGAGACCTGTGCCGATGTTTTCCTTTTTCAGCTCGGCCATGAAACCGTCACGATCGATGCTCAGCATCTCGACTCTGACCAGCGGCGTATAGAGGTGCCAGGCATGACGCTGCGCGTACGGCGCATATGCCGGCAGGGCCAGCTCGGCAACATCGGCAAACTCCCGATTGTAAAACTCCGCGATCTCCTTGCGCCGGTCAATGAACCGGTCCAGCTTCGGCAGTTGGTGAATGCCGATGGCGGCCTGGATATCCATCATGTTGTATTTGAATCCCGGCATCACGATGTCGTAGTTTGGGGTGCCGCTGGCAGCAAACCGCTTCCAGGCCTCGCGGCTCATGCCGTGAAACTTGAGTAACGACACCTCTTCGGCCACGGTTTCGTCCGGGGTGCAGACCATCCCCCCCTCGCCGGTGGTCATGTTCTTGTTCGGATGGAACGAGAATATGGAGATGCTGTCCAAGGTACCGATGCGGGTCCCCTTGTACTCGGTACCGGCAGCGTGGGCGGCATCCTCGATCACTGTCAGGCCGAACTCTTTTGCCAAGGCGAATATCGGATCCATGTCGCACGACTGACCGGCAAAATGCACCGGTATGATTGCCTTGGTCCTGGGAGTTATCTTTTCGCGAATCCTGGTAGCATCGATATTAAGGGTGCCCGGCTCGATATCCACTAGCACCGGCTTGGCGCCGCACAGGACCGGGATACTCACGGTCGAGGCAAAGGTCATCGGGGTGGTGATGATCTCGTCCCCCTCCTTAATCCCCAAGGCAAGCAGCACCAGATGCAGCCCGGCAGTTGCCGAACTGAGCGGCACGGCAAAGGGAGCGCCTACATAGGCCTTGAACTCATCCTCGAAACGCTTCACCTTAGGCCCGGTGGTGATCCATCCAGACTTGAGAGAATCGACAACCTCGTTTATCTCGGCATCTTCGATGGTTGGGGTGGAAAACGGAAGAAATTCGCTACGCACTGAACCTCCATATGACCCGTAAAATCGTCTATTTATGGCACAAATTACCGGCAGGTGCAAACCTTTTCCGACTGTTTACCGATTCGTAACCAGGAGCTTGCGGCTGTCCTTGCCAAGCACCCTGACCGGCGTCTTGATTTTGGTTTGCAACCACTCCAGGTCATTCGGTTTGATCAGGGCAACGATATGACGACCCGACTCCCAAAGCTCCGGCAGCTTTTCATGCTCCATGAACCAGGCCGACTGGTCGCCGATCTTTGCACCAAACTCCAGCTCCCCCATGCCACCGGCAATTATCACCCGCCTGCCGGCATAGAACGGGAACCCCTGTTCATAGCCCACGCTTACCACGGCAGTATCCGGGCCGGCGACAGTCCGCACCATGCGGCACAGCTCCCTGGAGCTCGCCTTTTTCAACGACATGGCCGGGAACACCGCATGCGGGGCAACCAGCGACAGCAGCAGGCCGCCGACAGTAAGGGTAATAAAAAACCGTTGGCTATCGCCACGGCGGGCAAAAACAAAAGCCAGAAGCCCCTCCCCGATAAAGGCGATCCCCAGGGCAGCTCCGCCCGCTACCGACGCATAAGGCCTGGTATCGACAAACGGGTAGGCGATGGCGCCGCAACCTACAATACAGAGCACTGCCGCCAGCAGGATTCCGGTTTTACGCGGCAGAGCCTCACCGTCGAAAACCTTACTGAACAGCAGTCCAACCAGCATTGCCAACGGCGGGAACACCGGCAGGATGTAGGGAATGAGCTTCGAGTTGGACTTGGAGAAAAAGAGGAAAATAAAGAGCGCCCAGATGATGATGTAGAGCACCTGGTCGCCGCCCTGGTTCTTGCGCTCGCGCCAGGTCCGCACCAGGGCATGCGGCACAAAAAACGACCAGGGGAGCATGGTCAGCAACAGGATCGGCACGAAAAACCAGAGCGGCTGATACCTGCCGTGTACCTTGGTGAGAAACCGGGTGAAATGCTCGTGAATGAAGAAAAAGTTGAAAAACTCGGGATTGCGCAGCGAGGCAAGCAAAGGCCACGGCACAGCCACCAGCAGCAACAGGATCATGCCGGTGAAGAGCCGCATCTCCTTCAGCAGCACCCAGCGCTTGCTGAACAGCAGGTACAGAAAAATGATCCCGCCCGGCAGGACAAAGCCGATCAGCCCCTTGGCCAGGAACGCCAGGGCGGAGAAGAAATAGAACAGGTAGTAGAACCGCCCTTTGCAGGGCTCTTCCGGGCGAGTCGCCAGGAGAAAGCAGCCGATGGTGGCGGTCATGCAGAAGGTCAAGGTCATGTCAGTAAGATTGATCCGCCCCTGGACCAGAAACCCGGTGGCAGACCCGAGGATCAGAGCAGCCATGACCCCTTCGCGGCGACCGAACAGTTTCCTGGCCGCATAATAGGTGAAGAGCACCGTGAGCAAGCCGCACAACGCCCCAGGAAAGCGGGTGGCGAATTCGTTCTCGCCAAAGAGTTTCATGGATAAGGCATTCAGCCAGTAATGGAGCGGCGGCTTCTCGAAATACTTCACATAATTGAGCATCGGCGTGACAAAGTCACCACGCTCAAGCATCTCGCGGGGTATCTCGCTGTACCGCCCTTCGTCAGGCTCCATCAGGGGAAATTTCCCGAGAAACTGGAAAAACGCGGTGCCAAATATCACGGTAAGCACTGCCAGGTCGCGCCGTAGCGAGCCGACCCGGTCGGTTACGAAATTAATGATGTGCTGCATCTGCTCCCTCTCATAGCTTAGTTGATCTCTGCCCCATTCGGCGCAATTGCGTCAGTGCCCTTCCACCTGCGATAAAACCAGTTCCACTGGGCCGGGAAACTGATGATCTGCTGTTCGATGTAGCGGTTCAAGCGGTCAGTATCACGCTGAATCCGCTCCGCCTCATCCCCGACCACCCCAAGCTCCATTTCCGGGTGGATGGTGACGATGTTCCGCTCCCCTTCATGATGGATAAATATCGGCACCAGGGCTGCCTGCGACTTCATCGCCACCCTGACCGGCATCATCGTCGTCCAGGCCGGCCGGCCGAGGAAATTGGCGATAACGCCATGCGGCGGCGGCGCCACCTGGTCCACCAGGATGCCGACAATCCCGTTTGCCTTCAAGAGGGTCAGGATCTCGCGTACGGCATGGTCGCGGTAAATAACGCTGTTGCCGTGGCGATAACGCATCTTTTCCAGGAACTTGTCGATATACTGCTTCTTCATCGGTTTGGCGACTACTGCCACCGGTTTGAATTTTGCTCCGAAAGAGAGCGCCATCAGCTCCCAATTACCGCAGTGGGCGGTTATGAACAGTACCCCCTTGCCACGGGCCGATGCCTTCTCAAAATGCTCCAGCCCCCGGAATTCAACCGTGGCGATGAGATCACGGTCAAGGCCATGGTACAGCCGGCTGATCTCGGCAACCAGCCGTCCCATGTTCTCGAACAGCTCCCAGGCCAGCCGTGCAGGCGTATGGTAAACAGGGCTCCACCCCGGCTGGAGCTGCAACCAGGGGAGCATCCGCTCCATATTCTCCAAGCCAAGCGAGCGCCAGGCCCTCAGGACTTGATAGAGAACGGCCCCGAGTTTGCTGCCAAGCCTGGTGGCACTCCTGAGTGGCAATAGCGCAAAGGGAAATGTTAGAAGCATAACCGCCGAAGTGCCTGCCGCCCACTTCAGATCGCGAAAGGTCATCTCGTCTTCCTCAGCAGGTCAAACTGCTCCACCGGGAACGAGGGTTTCAACCGGATCCTGCTGTTGGGATTGGCCACTTCCAGGGAAACTGATTTTTCATTCAGCAGTTCGACCTGCGGTATTAGCCCAAGCCGCATGCCTCGGCCAAGCCATTCCAGTGAGTCCCCGGACTTGATCTGGTTGCGAACGGCAACAATCGCCGTACCATCTGCCTCTACCGCTTCGACCACGCCGACAAACTCGTGGCTCCGGATGTAACTGGCCTCATATTCCTGTCCCACATCCAGTGGGGCGCCAAAGGCAAAGCCGGTGGTATAGCCGCGGTGGCTGATCTTGCACAGCTCCTCCAGCCATTCGGGGCGAAACCGGTAGCCATCCCCCTCGGCAGCCAGCCGGTCCAGCGCCTCGCGATAGACACGGATAACGGCGCCAACGTAATTGATCCCTTTCATCCGCCCTTCAATCTTGAGGGACGATACCCCGGAGGCAGCCAGTTCCGGCAGGTGCTCAATCAGGCACAGATCCTTCGAATTGAAGATAAAGGTGCCGGTCTCATCCTCAAGCACCGGGAAATACTCACCAGGCCTGGTTTCCTCCACCAGGGAATACCCCCAGCGGCATGGATGAGAGCATTCGCCCTTATTGGCATTGCGACCCGACATGACGCTAGACAGCAGACAGCGGCCGGAGTAGGAGATGCACATTGCCCCGTGAACAAAGGCCTCCAGCTCCAGGTCAACCCGGCTGGCGGTCTCGCTGATATCAGCAAGCGACATTTCGCGGGCAAGATTAACCCTCTTGATCCCCTGCTTCTGCCAGAAAAGAGCGCTGCGCCAGTTTACCGTATTGGCTTGGGTGGACAGGTGCAGCTCCATGTCCGGGGACAGCTCCCTGACCAGATCAATCACCCCGGGATCGGCAACAATATAGGCATCGAAGGGGACAGGGGCAATCTCTCCCAGGTAGGCCTGAAGAGCAGAGAGATCGCTGTTTGCCGGGTAGGCGTTCAGGGTCAGATAAACCTTGACCCCTCGGTCATGGGCATAGGCTACCGCAGCATCAAGCTCCTGGCGATCGAAGTTGGCGGCGAGGTTCCTGAGGCCGAAGGATTTCCCACCCAGGTACACGGCATCGGCACCATAGTGAATCGCAATCTGTAATTTTTCCATATTGCCGGCAGGAGCCAGCAGTTCCGGTATCTTCATTGAATCCTTACCCTTTTTCCGAGTAGTGGCGAATATTAACACATCCCACACCCCAAAGGAACCCAAAAGGGGCGCAACCTCTTGACAATGAACCGTAAGAAGCTTTAATTATGGTAACTTTCGGGGAGGATGTAATGCGTATACAGGAAAGCTTGGGCGTCATTCTGGCAATGACCCTTCTGAGCGGCTGCAGTTCAATGGATGTGCTGACCAAGAAACAGATGGAAACCGAGGGGAGACTGGAGCAGATTCTCCAGGCCAACGCTGCCCAAAGAACGCAACTAGCCGATCTTTCCAAGGAACTACAGGGCCTTTCCCAAAAAGTTGCGGACCATGAAGCCTTCTTCGCTTCACAGCGAGCTGAAATTGAGGCGGTCAAAAGTCAGCTGGCTGCCAAGCAGAAAATCGCCCCAAATACCGAGGCAGCAGCCACCATTGAGGTGGTCAGTGCCGAACCGGCAAAGAGCGACACCGAATCACAGCAGCAGGAAGCCTACATGAAGGCCTTTGGCATCTTCAGCGCCAACAGGTACTCAGAAGCGATCAGCGCCTTTACGACCTTCATCGCTGCCTATCCAAACAGCGAATATGCTGCTAATGCCCAATACTGGATCGGCGAGTGCCACTATTCACAAAAAGAGTACCAAAAGGCGCTGGCCGCCTTCAATGCCGTACTGACTAACTATCCCAAGGGGAAGAAGGCTCCCGATGCCATGCTGAAGGTGGCGTTCTCCCAGTTGAGCCTTAACGACACGGCTGCGGCAAAAGGAACCATGCGGCAACTGATTGAAACCTACCCCAAAAGTCCGGCAGCTGCCAAGGCCAAAGAGAGACTCAATCGTCCGTAATTAATATATCGAGGTTAATGCCCATGAAAAAAACCATACTGACCATGCTAGCTGCGGCTTTATTGTATGCCATTCCGGCAATTGCCGTTGATGAAGAGCCACAGACCTACCTGATCCAGCAGGGAGATACTCTCTGGGGGCTGTCGGAAAAGTTCATGAAGGATCCGCATTACTGGCCGGATCTCTGGGTAAAAAGTCCCGGGGTCGGTAATCCGCATGTCATCTTCCCCGGCCAGAAAATCATCTTCAGAAACGGCAAGCTAGAGATTGAACAGGCCCCGGTTAGCAACACTGCCCCGCCCGTCCAGGCTCCGGCCTCGACAAAAGCCCCGGAGCCGGTCAAAGAAGTAGTATTCTCCGTAACCGGCGGAGAAGGTTTTATCGAAGAAAGCGAGCAGAAGCCTTTCGGCACGATCATCTCAACCTATCAGAACCGGCAACTGTCCGGCGAAGACGATATCGTCTATACCAATCTCGGCAGGACCAGAGGGGGCAAGATCGGTGACCGCTACTCGATCTACCGCAAGTCGAGCGCCATCAGCCACCCTGTCACCAACATGATTGCGGGGCACAAGGTAATTCCGTTGGGAACCCTGCAGATCGCCGAACTTGAAGATACTGTCTCCAAGGCGATTATCACCAAATCATACCAGGAGATCGGCCCAGGGGCCCAACTGACACCATACAAAGAAAAGAAAAAGGTGGTAGCGCTCAAGGCGTCGGACCGGGACCTGACCGGCTATATCATAGAAACCAAGACCGGCAACAAGGCGATTGCCACCGGTGACGTGGCCTACCTCGACCTGGGGGAGGCCCATGGCCTTAAGACCGGCAACATGGTCTATGTCGTCAGGGATGTGCTGCCGGATCCGAAGTTCATAGACTTACAGGTCGGGAAGCTGCCACCTGAGGTCATTGGTGCCCTGGTGATAGTAGAAACCAACAAAACCACGTCAACTGCGCTAGTGGTCAAAAGCATTGATACCATTTACCGTTCTGACCGGGTAGAAATGCTCAAAGGCCGGTGAGCGACGGGAAAGCGGCAGCCCGACCCGCTCCGCATCAATCCAGATGACTGATTACTTTTACTGGTTTGCCCTGAAAAGCGTCCCGCTGGTCGGCAATGTCACTTTTCGCCGACTGGTGGCGCATTTCGGTTCGCCGAAAATGGTACTGGAGAGCTCGGCGGCAACACTTACGGCCAGCAAAACCGTCTCTCGGGCAGTCGCGCAAGCAATTACCTCTCACAACTACCGCTCCTTTGCCGAAAAGGAAGCGGCGGCGGTCGAAAAGCTGGGAATCAAGCTTATAACCTTCCAGTCTGAGCTCTATCCGCCACTGCTTCTTGAGATTCCGGACCCTCCCCCGTACCTCTACCTCAAGGGGAGCCTGGAGCAGTGCGAACCGGCAATTGCCATCGTCGGATCAAGGAGCGCAACTAGCTACGGGTTGCAAGCGGCGAACCGGCTGGCCACAGAACTGGCGGAACAGGGCGTGACCGTTGTCTCCGGCATGGCCAGGGGGATCGATACGGCTGCCCACAAGGGCGCCCTGGCCGGAGGCGGCAAAAGCATCGGCGTACTCGGCTGCGGCATCGACGTTGTCTATCCGGCTGAAAATCGCCGCCTTTTTGATGAAATGGCCGAGTCCGGCGCTCTGGTCTCTGAATTCCCACTGGGAACCGGTCCGTTGGCCAACAACTTCCCCAGGAGAAACCGGATCATCAGCGGGCTTTCCGTTGGAGTACTCGTAGTGGAAGCAGCAGCGCGGAGCGGCTCACTGATAACCGCCCAGTTTGCCTTGGAGCAGGGGCGCGATGTCTTCGCCATCCCGGGATCGATAACCTCCGGTGCGAGTCGCGGCACAAACAGCCTGATCAAGCAGGGAGCCAAACTGGTCGAAACGGTCTCCGACATCCTGGAAGAACTCCCCTCAGCAAGAGGCCGCCAGCAGATCCCGTTTCAACCAAAACCCGTGCTCCTGCCGGGAGAAGAAGCAATCCTTTCGACTCTCGGCGAAGGCCCGGCCCATATCGATGAAATTGCGAGGAAAGCCGGGTTGACAGTACAGGAGCTTTCCGTTATTTTACTCCGCCTGGAGTTAAGGGGTATCGTCATCCAGCTTCCAGGCAAACTGTTTTCCCGTTCCTGATTAATTGAATGCACTCTATCAAGTGAGAACCAAACATCATGTCTCGAAACCTCGTTATAGTTGAATCACCGGCAAAGGCCAAGACCATCGAAAAGTTTCTGGGGCCTGATTACAAGGTCCTCGCCTCATTCGGCCATGTGCGGGCACTCCCCAGCAAGCAGGGTTCGGTGGATCTCGAAAAGGATTTCGAGCCGAAGTACGCAGTTCTCCCTGAGAGCAAGAAACATATCGATGCCATCAAAAAAGAGCTGAAGGGCGCTGAAGCCCTGCTCCTGGCAACTGACCCCGACCGTGAAGGGGAGGCGATATCCTGGCACCTGCTGGCAGCACTCGGCATTGATGAAAAGAAATCGCCGATCGAGATCCGGCGGGTCGTTTTCCACGAGATCACCAAAAACGCCATCGTCGATGCGGTGCAGAACCCGCGCACCATAGCGCACGACCTTGTCGACGCCCAGCAGGCCAGATCGGTCCTCGACTACCTTGTCGGCTTTACCCTCTCGCCGTTCCTCTGGAAGAAGATCAGGTACGGGCTCTCGGCAGGCAGGGTCCAGTCGGTCGCCCTGCGGCTCATCTGCGAGCGCGAGCGTGAGATCCAGGCGTTTAAGACCCAGGAATACTGGTCCATCGCGGCTGACCTGGTAAAGCAGGAAGGGCAGAAACTGTCTGCAGCGCTGTTCGAGGTTGCCGGTAAAAAGCTCGGCAAATTCGACATCCCTGACCAAGCAACCGCCGACGCCCTGGTAACTGACCTGCAAAACTGCAGCTACCAGGTGGACAAGGTCACCAAGAGCGAACGGAAACGCACGCCGGCGCCGCCATTCACCACCTCGACCCTGCAGCAGGAGGCCTCCAGGAAACTCGGGTTCTCTGCCAAGAAGACCATGTCAACGGCCCAGAAGCTCTACGAGGGAATCGATATCGGCAGCGGCGCTGTCGGCCTCATCACCTATATGCGTACCGACAGTGTTGTCCTGTCCACCCAGGCGTTGGAGGAGACACATCAGGTCATCACCAGCCTCTACGGCAAGGAGTATGCGCTTGCCAAGCCCCGTTTCTTCAAGAACAAGGCGAAAAACGCCCAGGAAGCGCACGAAGCGATCCGCCCCACTTACGTTGACAAGACCCCGGCTGAGCTGAAGAAAATCCTCTCTTCCGACCAGTTCAAGCTTTATGAGCTGATCTGGAAGCGAACCGTTGCCTGCCAGATGGCAGAGGCGCTGCTTGACCAGACCTCGGTTGACATTGCGGCCGGCGACAAGTTCAAGCTCCGGGCAACCGGTACTGTCATCCGTTTCCCGGGATTCATGAAGCTGTACATTGAGGGGATCGATGACGAGACCGAAGAGAAAGAAGGGCTGCTTCCGCCGCTCAACGAAGGGGAAGCCCTGAACCTCAAGGGTCTCAAGCCTGAACAGCATTTCACCCAGCCTCCGCCCCGCTACACTGAGGCGACGCTGGTCAAGACCCTGGAAGAGTACGGTATCGGCCGGCCATCCACCTATGCCAGCATCATGAATACCCTGCTTGAGCGCAAATACGCCCGGCTGGAGACCAAGCGCTTCTTCCCGGAAGATGTCGGGATGGTGGTCAGCGACCTGTTGACCCAGCATTTCACCCAGTACGTTGACTACAACTTTACCGCCCGGCTCGAAGAGGAACTGGACCAGGTTTCACGCGGGGAAAAACAGTGGAAGCCGGTGATGCGCGACTTCTGGGGCCCCTTTTCCTCTCTGCTCAAGCAGAAAGAGGGAGAGGTCAACAAATCGGATGTCACCACCGAGGCCTTGGATGAAAAGTGCCCGGAATGCGGGGAACTGCTGGCGGTCAAGCTCGGCCGGCGCGGCAAGTTCATCGCCTGCACCGGTTACAAGGATGGCTGCCGCTACACCAGGAACATAGAATCCGGGGAGCCGACCGAAAAAGTCGAACCTGAGATTTCCGAGGAAAAATGCGAGAAGTGCGGCCAGCCGATGCTGATCAAGGACGGCCGTTACGGCAAGTACCTTGCCTGCTCCGGTTATCCGGCCTGCAAGAACATCCAGCCGCTGGTAAAGCCCAAAGGGACCGGGGTTATCTGCCCGGAATGCAACAAGGGGGAGCTGACGGAAAAGAAGTCGCGCTACGGCAAGATGTTCTACTCCTGCAACAAATACCCGGAATGCAAGTTCGCCCTGTGGGACCCGCCCCAGCCCGGCCCCTGCCCAAAATGCGGTTTCCCGCTGCTGGTGAAAAAGGTCTACAAGCGCGAGGGTGAATTCCTCAAATGCCCCAAAGAGGGGTGCGATTACAAGCTCGGCGGCAAAGAGCCGAAAGAAAAATAACCGACAGGCGGGACGCAAGTCCCGCTTTTCTTTTGAGGTCATATGTCTGAAACACTCACCATCATCGGCGCTGGCCTGGCCGGCTGCGAGGCGGCCTGGCAAGCGGCAAACCGTGGCGTAGCAGTCACGCTGCACGAGATGAAACCGGCCAGAATGTCGCCGGCACACCACTCACCAGACCTGGCGGAACTGGTCTGCTCCAACTCCCTGCGCGGCGCATCCCTGGAAAATGCCGTCGGCCTGCTCAAGGAAGAACTGCGCCGTCTCGGCTCCCTGTTCATGGCTGCTGCAGACGCCACCCAGGTCCCGGCAGGCGGGGCGCTGGCTGTCGATCGCGACCAGTTCGCCGCCTTTATCACCGAACGGATTGCAAACCACCCCAATATCACCCTGGTCCGCAACGAAGCGACCGGCATCCCCAAAGAGGGGGTGGTCATCATCGCCTCGGGCCCGCTTACCAGCGATTCCCTGGCGGAATCGCTTCGGGCTGTTACCGGCGACTCCCTCTATTTCTACGATGCCATCGCGCCGATCGTCGAGACCCCGTCACTGGACATGTCCCGGCTGTTCAAGGCATCCCGTTACGGCAAGGGGGATGGCGACGACTACCTGAACATCCCGCTCGACCAAGAGCTGTACACAGCATTCGTCGCAGCGCTGATTGCCGGAGAGAAAGTCCCGTACCGGGATTTCGAGAAGGGGGTGCATTTCGAGGGGTGCATGCCGATCGAAGAGCTGGCAGCCCGCGGGATCGACACCCTCCGCTTCGGCCCGATGAAACCGGTAGGCCTGGTAAACCCTGCTACCGGCAAGGAACCGCATGCCGTTATCCAGCTGCGTATGGAGAACCGCGAGGCGAGCATGTACAACCTGGTCGGGTTCCAGACCAAACTGACCTGGCCGGAGCAACGGCGCATCTTCCGGATGCTGCCAGGCCTGGAAAACGCCGAATTTGCCCGGCTCGGCTCCATGCACCGCAACACCTTCATCAACTCGCCCCAGTTGCTCACCCCGTCGCAGCAGCTCAAAGCCGATGCGCGAATCATCTTTGCCGGCCAGATCACCGGGGTCGAGGGGTATGTCGAGTCGGCCGGGAGCGGCTTCATGGCCGGACTTCATGCCGCCATGCTGATATCCGGACGCCCAGTGACATTACCACCCCAGACAACCGCACTCGGCGCACTGGTCCACCATATAACCAATGCCGATGTCAGACATTTCCAGCCGATGAACGTCAATTACGGGCTGTTTCCGGCGCTACCGGGCAAAATCAAGAAAAAGGACCGTCGCGGATTACTTGCCGAGCGGGCACTGGCAGACCTGGAACCCTGGCAGCACCAGCTGGCCTGAGCCGACCTCCACTTTTCAGTTGTTCCGTCACCACCATTCCGCTACAATCCCGCCAATCTCCGGATCACTAAATTCCACCAAAGGCCGTGCTATGAATGAAAAAGACAAGCAGGAGATATCCCTCATCGGCAGGATCTTCTGCCTCGAAGCAGTCATTCTGCTCATGGGAATCGTATCCCTTGTTTCCTGGTTTTACACGAAAGAGCTGACCCAGCTATTCTGGGGGATCATGATAACTTGCGGCGCCGTCATTCTCCACTTTGTCCGGAAAAAGGACTGGAAGAAACATTGGGAAGAGCAGGAAAAAATGAAACAGGTCTACGAGGAGTTGGAGCGCCGGAAAAAGGAGAAAAGCGATGACGGGCAGTAGGATCATCCTGGCCTCAGCCTCGCCGCGCCGTTCCGAGCTTCTGGAATCGGCAGGCATCCGCTTCCAGGTGGTTCCTGGCCATATCGACGAGACCCCATTGCCGCAGGAAGCGCCGGTTGACCATGTGCTGCGGCTGGCCGCGGAAAAGGCCCGGGAAGTGGCCCGGCGTGAAGCAGGCGATTTTTTCATCGGCGCGGACACCATCGTCTTGTGCGATGGCGAGATCATGGGTAAACCATGCGACAGGAACGACGCCGACCGGATGCTCAGGAAGCTCTCCGGAGTCGGTCATTCCGTCATCACCGGCTATGCGGTCTACTCCGCCACTGGTGACGTCTGCTGCTCCCAGTCAGTGGAAACCAGGGTTTATTTCAAAGCTCTTACCGACAAAGAGATCAGCGACTATATCGCCACCGGCTGCCCCATGGACAAGGCCGGCGCCTACGCGATCCAGGGAGGAGCCGCCCATATGGTTCGGCGGATTGAGGGGTCTTACACCAATGTTGTCGGACTGCCGCTCTGTGAAGTCATTGACACACTGCGAGACATGGGAGCCATCTGAGGGCGGCAATGGACATCGGCGCTAATCTCAAGCATATCCTCGAAGAGATGACAACAGCGGCGGAGAAGGCCGGCCGGCCAGGCTCTGCCATCAGGCTGGTGGCGGTGTCGAAATACAAGCCAGCGCTTGCTGTCACCGAAGCTGCCGCGGCCGGGCAGGCAATTTTCGGCGAAAACTATGTGCAGGAGCTTGTCGCCAAGGCAGCAGAGGTCACTGTTCCTGTTGAGTGGCACTTCATCGGCCACCTGCAAAGCAACAAGGCGCGGCAGATCGCCGGTCTGGTAACCATGATCCATTCCGTCGACCGATTGTCGCTGGCCGAGGAGATCGACCGGCAATGGGGCAAGATCGGCAAGGTCTGCGACATCCTGGTCCAGGTCAATGTCTCCGGAGAGGCGAGCAAAAGCGGCACCACCGCAGCAGCAGCCCTGACACTGGTTAAGGAGATTTCGCAGCTGGCCAACGTTCGCGTGCGTGGCCTCATGACCATGCCCCCCTTCTTCGACGACCCGGAAGCTGCCCGGCCGTATTTCCGCGAGCTGCGGGAACTGGCGGCAACCATTGCCAGTGAGGCCATCCCGGGGGTAGCGATGACAGAGCTCTCCATGGGGATGTCCGGCGACTTTAAAGTAGCCATTGAAGAGGGCGCAACGCTGGTAAGAATCGGTACGGCAATATTTGGAGACAGGTGACGATGGCCAAGGCAAAGCAAAAAGCTCCATATGCAAGGCTTGCGAAGCATGAGGAGCGAGTCGTAGCCGGAGGCTACGTCGCAGTGACGAGGGCTGAGCGTAACGCAGCAGATGGACTTTTGGCGAGCCGATAGATATGGAAGATTCGCTGGCAAATTATTATGCCCTGGTAACAAAGGTTGACGAGCTCTGCAACCGCATACAAGCCGAGTTTGCCGAGCAACTCTCGTGTCATGCCGGCTGCGCCTCATGCTGTCGCCATATCACCCTGGCCTGGGTCGAGGCAATGGCCCTGGCAACAGCACTCCATAAACTACCACCCAATGAGGTGGAAGCGATCCAACTGCGAGCACAATATGCCAAGCCGAACGGACCATGTCCGCTGCTTGTTGACGACCACTGCGTCATGTACGACTTTCGCCCGATTATCTGCCGCACCCACGGTCTGCCGATTCTCACGGAAGAGTTGAGTGACAGCTCCATAGACTGCTGCCCCCTTAATTTTCAAGGATCGGACCAGGTGCCGGGAACAGCGGTGATTAATCTCGACCGGCTCAATATCCTGCTGGATTCGGTAAACAGGGTGTTCATCAACCAGTTCTTCACCACAAAACCAGAGCAGGAACGGCTGACCATTGCCGAAGCCCTGCTGCTGGAGATCGAGATATCCGGAGACACGCCATGAAGCTACTCGAAAAGATCCTCGAAGCAAATGCCAGTTTTGTGAAACCGGGGGCATTTCCGCCGCTCCCCAAAGACCCGAAGAAACAGTTTGCCATCTTTACCTGCATGGATACCCGGCTGGTGGAGTTCCTTGAACCGGCCATGGGAATCAAGCGAGGAGATGCCAAGGTCATCAAGAATGCCGGCAACACCCTGGTAGACCCGCTGCATGGCGGGGTTATCCGGAGCATCGTGGCAGCCATCTTCATGTTGGGTGTGGAGGAGATTTTCATCATCGGCCACCGGGATTGCGGCATGGCAACCGTTGACCCGGAGGCATTGAAACAACGGATGATAGCCAGGGGCATATCGAGCGCAACCATCGACGAACTGGTGCCGGACCTGGCCCAGTGGCTGGGGGCGTTTTCCTGCCCGGAAGAAAACGTCACCGATGTAGTCGGCAAAATCCGCAATAACCCGTTAATCCCGAAAGATGTGCCGATCCATGGGCTCATTTTCTGCCCGGACGATGGTCATCTCGATGTCATAGTCAACGGCTACCATGACGCGCAGGGGCACCTCTGAGATGCAGGCCTTCAGTAACGGCATTATGATGAGCTACGACGACACCGGGGCCGGCAATCCAGTCCTGCTGATTCACGGCTTCCCGCTGTGCCGGAAGATGTGGCGTCCCCAGGTCAACAAGCTTCCCCTTGCCGGTTTTAGGGTCATCACCCCTGACCTGCGCGGTTTCGGTGAGAGTGATGCCCCTGAAGGGCCTTACAGCATGGATATCTTCGCAGATGACCTGATCGGACTGCTGGACCATCTTGAACTTGAAAAGGTAGTAATCGGCGGGATGTCGATGGGGGGCTACGTACTGTTCAACCTGCTGGAGCGTTATCCGAACCGGGTTTGCGGCGCTGCCTTCATCACAACCAGGGCCACGCCGGATGATGAGGCGGCAAAGGCGCGCAGGCTGCTACTAGCGGCCGAAGTCCGGAAATTCGGTCCGCAGGTGGTTGCCGACCCGTTTGCCACTGTTCTCTTTGCTCCCGGGGCAGAAACAGAGCGTCCCAAGCTGATTGAAGAGGTCTATGGCTGGATGGCGGGCAATGACTCCAGAGGGCTGGCAGGAGGGTTACTGGCAATGAGAGAGCGGAAGGACTACAGCCAACTGCTCGCGTCATTCAATGTCCCGGCGGTAGCCATTGGTGCCGAACTGGACCAGGCAGCCCCACCGGCAACCAGCACGGCCATCGCTGCAGGGATTCCGGGATGCAGGCTCTGCATTGTACCAGGGGCAGGGCATCTGGCGAATCTCGAAGATGTCAAGGCTTTCAACAACTGTCTGCTGGAGTTCCTGGGGTCTGTCTATCAGCAGTGATCAGCTGAGGAGGCCATGCTTGGTCAACAGCTCCTTGAAGGTCTTGCCGATAACCGGCTTGGTCAGGTAATCGTCGCACTCCCCTTCACTGATCGCCTCAATCATGTCATCCGGTGAGCTGCTTGCCGTGATCATGAAGATAGTTGCCCTTGTTCCACCGGTGGCCGACTCCAGATCCCTGATCTTTCGTAACGCCTCAAGCCCCCCCATGACCGGCATGGTTATATCAAGGCAGATCAGCTCAAAGTGCGCGTCTTGGGCAATCGCCTGTCTGACTAGGCCAATCGCTTCCTCGCCATTTTCGGCATACTCAACCTCGGCCGTCGCACTTATTGTAAAACCGAGCATTTCGCGGGTCAACTGGCAATCATCTACTATTAGCGCCTTCATTAAGCTACCCCCTTGCCTTTTCGGAGCATAAACTCATTTTGCTGCACATAGGCACGCTCAATATCCTGTGCCCGAACCGCAAGATCAGTCAGGCTGATATACCTGAACCCGCCTTCGATGGTATTCTCAATAATCGAAATCGGGCCTGACCGCTCTTCCTTGATCTCTTCACAGATGGTCCCGACGGTTATATTCACCCCGTCAAAGAGCTTTTTCTTCACATTAACCTTTGGATTGCACCCGGCATACTCTCTGGAGCGCACCTCCTGAATACTGTTGGCGATCTCGGCACGCTTGAGGCCAAAAGCATTTTTGTCCATGGCCCCTTTACCGGCATTAAACCCGGCGATCAGCTGTTTCATCTCATTGAAAAGCTGGTTGATCTCTTCCTGATCGCGATAATTTACCCCGACTACGATCATGGTGCGTAACGAGGTTACCGTGCCGACAGTCGCCGCCTCGACCCCTCCCATGGCGCAAATCTCGCCACCGGACAGCCCGCCCTTGTTGACCCGGACAGAACCGAGTGTTTTAATAATGCAATTTCTCATTTCTGCATCAACAGCGATGTCGCCGGCAGCCTCTATGATGACATCGTTGATATAATTAGCGCTGACACAACCACCGCACACGATTTCACCCTTGCCCTGGCCATTCATGCCACCAAGCACGATATCCCCACCGCTCTCGACCCGGCAGACACCGATGTTGCCGCGCACCTTGATCCCTTTACTGGCATTGATGGAAAACCCGTCAAGCACGTCTCCTGAAACATCGAGAAAACCATTAAACAGGACATTGCCGACCTTGAAATCCACATCACCCTTGATGGTATAAACATCCTCGACCGAGATTTCTCCACCACGACAAAAAACGCGGCCATCGGCATCGGCATAGATCGACACCCCATCTTCCCCTAGCACGACATTCTGTCCGAGAACCAGCTCCAATACCGCGCCGGGTTGCGGCGGGATAATAATGCCAGTCACCTTCATCCCGGGGACACCTTCACCGGGAGGAAGCACCTGTCCGATCAGGTCACCTTTTGCCACATTATGAAAACTCTGGACGACCCGGAAATCAACCTTGTCATCGTCCTCATCTTCGTCTTGATCGTCATCTGCTACCCCAAGGGCATCTGGCGTGACCAGGGCGATTCTGCCATCTTCACCCGGCACCATCGGTTGCCCGTTTGCCAGAGGATGTCCGAAAACAGCGGTATTTGAAGTCGCAGCCGCCAGCAGTTCCCCCACGGCATTGTCATTAACCCCTTCCTTGACTTTGGCTTGGGCAAGGTAATTGACCAGTTCTTCATGACTGAGGGGCGCTCCGTTGGGGGAAGGCTCGTAGGTGCATTCGCACACCAGGCCATCGGCTGAAATCTCCAGCATAATATAAAAGCCGAGACGCTTGAATTCGTACTTCTTCCCCTCTTTCTGGCCAATTACAGTATTATTGCTCATTACATCCCTCGCACGGGCAGCAGCCAATCCAATTAACAACCAAGGCCAGTCAGCAAAACCGGCGTTACGTTAAGGAGTGGCGCTAATTCTGTTGCAGATCGTCCTTCACTATCTCCTTGAAGGCGTCAAACGCCTTTTTCAGCGACAGGTAGTTGGGTCCAGCCTCGGTAATAGAGCCTAATCTCGCGCTATCTTCGATCTCGGCAGCAATCCTTTTCATGTTTCCTGCGGCAATATTTGCAGAAGCTCCCTTGATGGTGTGGGCACTCACCTTGACGGCCTCGGTATCACAACGTGTTATAGCCTCTCCCAATGCAGCCATCTGACTTTCTGTTGAAGAGACAAACATGCCGAGAAACCGGGTTAAAAAAGCGGTCTCGCCATCAAGTCTTTCCAAAAGCTCCTGGCGGTCGAAATCGTAAGAATCAACATCTGCAACCCCCAGAGCAGTTTCAGGCTGCGCCTCGATCAATTCAAAACCAGTACCGGTCAAGGCTCCGGCATCCGAACCTTTCAGGATCGCATGATTCAGCTCATGAATGACTTTGTACACCACTTCCTCCTTTACCGGTTTGGCAATGAACGAATCCATCCCGGCAGCTTGACACAGCTCAATATCTTCTTTCATGACGTTAGCGGTCATGGCGCAGATAAAGGTTCTCCGGTCAAGCCCTTCTTCACGCTGCCGAATCTCGCGAGTAGCCTGGAGACCATCCATTACCGGCATATGGAGATCCATGAAAACAAGATCATACTGTTCCTGCTGCCACATCTCCAGCGCCTGCAGGCCGTTGTCAGCGCAAGCGATTGCATGCTCACCGGTCTTGGCGACAATCTTCCGGGAAACAAGCTGGTTGACCGGCACATCATCAACAATGAGTATCCGCAAAGGACGGCACGGGATTCTTTCCGGAGATAGCGCATGGAGCACTGCCGTGGTTTCCCCTGCCTTAGGCAGCTTCAACGGGATAACTACGGAAAAAGAACTCCCCTCCCCTTCGATACTCGCCACCTGGATATCGCCTCCCATTATCTGAGAGAGACTCCGGGTGATTGACAAACCCAGGCCAGTGCCACCATAAAGTCGGGTTGTGGAGCTATCCGCCTGGGTAAATTTTTCGAAGATATGTGGCAGCACCTCTGAGGAAATGCCAATGCCGGTGTCAGAAACAGTGAAGCGGACCCGAAGATCATGCTCACCACGGCTTTCTTCTGCGCATTCGAGGACAATGCCCCCTTGAGCAGTAAATTTTATGGCATTGCCGACCAGATTATTCAGAATCTGGGCGATCCGGACCGGGTCTCCCACCAGGGTTTCCGGGAAATCGTCAGCAATCTTCAGGTCGCAGTAGATATTTTTCTCAATAGCCCGCAGTTTGAGGGGCTGCAGGGTCGCTTCCAGGTAACTCCGCACCCGGAAGGGAATTTCTTCCAGGCTGATCTTGCCGGCCTCGATCTTGGAAAAATCCAGGATGTCGTTGATGATTGTCAGCAGGTTGTCGGCCGAAAGCTGGAGCGAATCGATGTAAAGGCTCTGATCCTCTGTCAGTTCCGTATCCTTGATTAGTTTTGCCAGCCCGATGATGCCGTTCATCGGTGTCCTGATCTCATGGCTCATGTTAGCCAGAAAATCACTCTTGGCCTTGGTCGCAGATTCGGCCTGTTCCCGGGCAGTCTCAAGCTCCATGGTCCTTTCTTGCACCATCTTTTCCAGGTTCTGCATGTGATCGCGCAGCATCTCGTAAAGCGATGAGTTTTCCACGGCGTAGGCAGTGCTGGTAAGGATTATGCTCATGGCAGTCTGCGAAGCGAAATCCGCGTTAAGTCGGTTTCCCTCCAGAATGCCTACAAACATCCCGTGTATCCGCGACTGCGTCGCCAGAACGTGCAGAACCAGGAACTCTTCCCCTTGTTCAACCGGCACAATGACCGGTCGGTTCTGGTTCAGCGCCCAGGGAAACGTGCCGTCCTTTATTTTTGCGTCAACCTCGGCAGCCAGGCGCGATTCCGCATCATCCGGCTCACACAGGATAAGCTTGAAGCTGGCATCTTCCTCTACGTTGAAGTATGACATGGCCGAAAGAGGTATCAGTCTCCTGAGCTGCCCGAACATGGCCCTGATAACGAAAGAGGTATCCAGTTCGCGATAGATATCAGACTGAAAATCGTTGCAGGCGGCAAGAATGTCCAGGGTACGGACATAATTCAGGTTGCTCTCTTCGAGAAAGCTGATCCTTTCCTGGAGCTTGTCGACAGGAATGCTGCTTTGACTAGGCACGAGCCATCCCTCCGAACAACGCCTGTTCCGTCTCGTTAACCGTTTTATCAATCTGCTTGATCAGAGATGAAAACAGGAACGGAGAGAGATTGAGGCCGGCCCATACCCGTGCGTCAAGCTGAGGGACAAATCCCCCGCCGCTGCTGCCGATCTGGAGGGCATGAGCAAAGATATCGGCCAGGTGCAGCAACGAAGTTTCGCGAGGATAATGTTCCGCCCTTTGCGGGCGATGGTGAAACTCCACCGGCTCGGCAACACTGGGTGGAATTTTCCATTTCCGCAAAAGTTGCCCGCCGACCTCGGCGTGATCGAACAATAGCCGTTCCCGCTCAACATCATGGAGCAGGCGCCCCTTGACCCGGCACTCTTCAAACATCTCCACATAGAGCTCGGGGATTTTTATCAGCATGATCAGCCGGCCGACATCGTGCAGAATCCCTGCGACAAAAAACCGTTCAAGGTTCGATTCCCGCTGGCTGGTGGCAATCAGCTTGGCAGTCAAGCCGGTGGCAATGCTGTGCCGCCAGAACTGCTCCATGTTGATCAGCTCTTTCGGGATACCGGTGAACACATCCATGACTGACAGCGCCAGGGCAAGATCCCGCACCTGCTGGATGCCGATGATGGTAACGGCGTGGCTGATGGTTTCAATCTTGGCGAAATAGCCGAATAGCGGGCTGTTGGCGAGTTTCAGTATCCGGGCCGTCAACCCCTGGTCTTCAGAGATGATCTTGCCGATATCGGTAATGGAACTGCGGGGGTTGTTGATCGCCTCGTCAAGGCGGGAGTAAAAAAGCGGTAGCGAATGAACCGTGGAAACATCCTGGATGATCTCTTCAATGGTTATGACATTACCTGGAGGCATGCAGTGCCTTCCTTGCGATGCAGAGTCGGAGCAGTTCCTTGATCGCCGGGTGTTCAAGGTCATTATGAACAAAGAGTGGCTTCACCGCAGCCTCTGCCTCGGCAAGCACCTCGGGATCGATCTCGTCGTCCTGTCCAGTTGCCTCACTATCGCTGTCGCCAACAATCTCTGCTTCCAGAATCCCCCAGGTACGGAATATCTGTAGATGTTTTTCCGTCAGCTCGGCCCCCTCGGGCAACAACAGCCGACCGCTCCGATCGCAGACATTGCTCTTGAGAACCATACCGGCCACGAGGTTATCTATTGCGATATTTGCCAAATGAAGGTCTCCCGACAGCTAAACAGCATCGAATAAAACTGTTATCGATCTAATCGGCAGGAAATATCACAACTATAGCCCAAATTTTTGCCGCACCTCGTCGGGAGCTTCGACAAATGCCTTAAACTCCATACTAAAGGAGCCGCGTCCTTTGGTGGCGCTCCTCAGCTCGGTCATAAACCCAAACAGTTCGGCCAGAGGCGCCAGGGCATGAATGACCTCCATCTCGCCCAGCACGTCAATCCCCTCGACCCGGCCGCGCTTCTGCTGCAACGAACCGATGACCCGTCCGGTTGACTCGGCAGGAGTGGTGATTTCCAAAGACATGACCGGCTCAAGCAGAATGACTCCGGCCTCGCGCAACGCCCGGAAAAGACCGCGCTGCGCCGTAGCCCTTACCCCGGCCTCACTGGTGACCCCCGGCTCGAACGGCGCTTCCAGAATTTCGAACCGGACATCGGTCAACGGATATCCGGCCAGACCGCCGGCAGCACAGCCGTTGTGCAGAGCTTCTGCGAGAACGGTCTGCAAGGCCTGGGGCAATGAACCTTCGCCGAGCTTTTCCAGCGAGATCTGGACCCCAGCGCCGCGCTCCAGCGGTTTGATGGCAAACAGCACCTCTCCGCCGATAACCTTGCCGTCCTGCTCTACCCTGAAGATCTCCCGATGCTCCAGCTCCCGCTTGACACTCTCACGGTACACTACCTGAGGCCGGCCGGTCTTTACCGCAACGCCATACTCCCGGGCCAGGCGGTCGATCACGATCTCCAGGTGCAGTTCCCCCATGCCGGTCAGGATGGTCTGACCGGTTTCGCTGTCTTCATGCACCCTGAAGGTCGGGTCTTCCCACTGCAGCTTTTCCAGGGCCGGCAACAGCTTCTCCCGGTCATCCACCCCCTTCGGTTCCACTGCCAGGGAAACCACCGGCTCCGGAATATTCATGCCAGCCAGTTCCAGAATGTGGCCAGGATCGCACAGGGTATCGCCGGTCAGCACCTCTTTGAAGCCGGTGACCGCCACGATATCGCCGGCAACGGCAAGATCAACGGCTTCGCGCCTGTGGGCATGCATCCTGAAGATCCGGGCAACCTTCTCGAACCGCCTGTTGACAGCACGGGCCAGGGCAGCACCTGGCTTGAGAGAGCCGGAATAAATCCGCAGATAGGTCAGTTTGCGCCCTTCGTCAGCCACAACCTTGAAGGCAAAGGCACAGAGCGGGGCATTGACATCACATGGAATTTCAACCGCCTCGTCGCTGTCCGCCTTCCTGCCGGTCACCGACGGCACGTCCAACGGCGACGGCAGATAATGGGCAACGGCATCCAGCAACGGCTGCACCCCCTTGTTGCGCAGGGCAGACCCGAGCAGCACCGGGCAAACTGCGCAGTGCAGGGTTCCGGCGCGGATTGCCGATCTGAGCCGCTCGGCAGAGACATCAACGCCGGCAAGGAAATCGGCGAGGATGGTATCGTCAAAATCAGCTGCCGCCTCCACCAGTCTCTCCCTGGCTGCGGCGACCTGGTCGCGGAACTCCTCGGGAATCTCGCTGTTCCTGACCGTCACCCCGAGATCGTCGTCGGCAAACACCAGCATTTCCCTGGCGATCAGGTCGATCACGCCGCGGAACGAAGTTTCGTTGCCGACAGGCAGTTGCAGCAGGACCGGCCTGGCTCCCAACCGGCGCACCATCTGCTCCAGCACCATCTCATGGTCGGCGCCGACTCGATCCAGCTTATTGAAAAAGCAGATCCTGGGGACATGATAGCGATCAGCCTGGCGCCAGACCGATTCGCTCTGCGGCTGAACCCCCTCCACCCCGCTGAAGATGGCCACGGCGCCGTCCAGCACCCGCATGCTCCGCTCCACCTCCATGGTGAAGTCAATATGGCCGGGGGTGTCGATCAGATTGATCCGGATGTCGTGCCAGTTACAACAAGTAGCGGTCGCAGTAATGGTTATGCCGCGCTCCTGCTCCTGCGGCATCCAGTCCATGGTTGCCTGGCCGTCGTGCACCTCACCCATCCGGTGGGTCTCGCCGGTGTAATAGAGAATACGTTCGGAAACCGTCGTCTTGCCGGCATCGATGTGGGAGATGATACCGATGTTGCGGATATTGGAAAGGGATGGATCAAGCATAAAAAACAATCCTGCCTGTCTGAACAGATCGTCTACCTGAGACGCGATTTTCGTGCAAGGTCAAGGCGCTCGAAGGATTGCAGCGGAGGCGTACTCATTAGTACGTCGAGCATGAAATCCTGACGAGCAACGCCGAGATTGCGCGAAAGGCGCGTCTCACTATTCGCCGGTAAAATTCGGGGACCGCTTCTCCATAAACGCCTTGATCCCCTCCGCATAGTCCTTGCTGTCATACACCATCCGGCGCAGCCCCTGCACCCGCTCGAAGGTATGCGGGCTCATCGGGTGGGCGCTGGCCAGCAGCCGGATCTGCTCTTTGATCACCGCTATGGAAAGCGGGCTGTTGTGGGTTATCTTGGCGGCCAGGTCGTAGGTGAACTCTTCCAGTTGCTCGTCTTCCACCAGGTGATTGAGGATGCCGGCCTTGCGCGCCTGGTCGGACGACAGCGGCTGGGCGGTGAAGAACATCTCCTTGGCGATATTCACCCCCATGATGTTGATGAAATGGAGAATGCCGGTGACATTGTACGGCACACCGATCTTGGCCGGTGTCATGCAGAAGCTGCAGTTCCTGGCGCCGATCAGGATATCGCAGGAGAGCGCCAGGTCGCAGGCCCCGCCCCATACTCCCCCCTCGATCATGGCGATTACCGGCATGGAGAGACTCTGCACTGTGCGCAGGATCGTCAACAGCGGGTCATGGTATGCCAGCGGGTCGCGGCCCGGCAGTGGCAGTTCCCTGACATCGTGGCCGGCGGACCAGACTTTGGCCCCTTTTTCCGCACGGAGGATCAGCACCCGGGCCTTGCTCTTCTGGAGGGCGTCGATGGCCTGGATAATCTCGTCAACAAGGGCCTTGGAAAGTATATTGCGCCGCTGGGCGTAATTGAAGGTTATGGTGCCGATCTGGTCTTGCAATTGGGTAAGAATGAGGGACATTGCGGTCCTCCTTGAGAAGTTGCTAACCTTTCAAGGAGTACCAGAGAATTGGCCTTCGTCAACCCATGAGGTCGGCACAATGCTATTTGTCATGTCTCTGACTGCGTGGGGTTTGAGGTTTTCATCGATACGGATCGGCTGCTGCGGAGGGCTCAGCACTGGGAGGCACAGCAGCATCGGCAATCGGCTTTTTGTCCTTGACGCTGAACAGCTCAATCCCGGATTTACCCTCCAGCGGACAGACAAATTCGCAGATGCCACAGCCGTTGCAGATCTCTTCCACGACATACGGTACCTGCACCTGCACGGTCCGGCCATCCGGGGTCTTCTGGGTCTCCAGCCGCGACCGGATCGCCTTTTGCGGAATCGGGCAATGCTCTTCGCAGACAATGCAGCTGGTGTGACGGGCAAACGGCAGACAGTGGTTCTTGTCAAACACCGCCTTGCCGATCACCTCCCGTTTCTTCTGCTCTTTTGGCAGGTTCGGGATGGCGCCGGTGGGGCAGACCTGACCGCACAAGGTGCAGTTATACTCGCAATAACCAAGCCGCGGGATCACTACCGGCGTGTAGATCCCTTCCACTCCGGCCTGCATGATCGCCGGATACAGGGCGCTTTTCAGGCACACCTTCAGGCATTCGCCGCAGCGGACGCACTTCTGCAGAAACTCCTGCTCGTTGCGCACTCCAGGCGGCCGCAGCAAGCGCGCCTGTGCCTCCGGCTGCCTGAACCGGAACAGCCGCGAGACGAACAGGCCGGAAAACAGGCTTCCCAGCAACACCCGCCGCTCCGGGAGATAGTCGCCGCCGCTTGCGGCAAGGCTCGTCAGGCGGAACCGCACCCGGTTATGCGGGCAATGGAGTTGGCACTCCATGCACATGATACACTCGTCCTTCTGCAGGATCTCCTGATCGAACGAGGTCGGGCAGAGTTCGGCGCAGGCGCCGCAGTCCTTGCACAGCTTTGCCGGCACCCGCACAAACGGTGACAGCCTGCCGGCCAGCCCGAGCAGCGTGCCCAGCGGGCAGAGTCGGCGGCACCAGCAGCGGGTCTCGTATTTTTCCAGAAAGAGAATGGCGCCGAAAATCAGTAGCGAGAGGAACGCCAGCGGGTAGAGGGTGTCGCGGAACGGCAGCAGGTAGTCGCGGAGCACCGCGTATGCCGGAGCAATGGTATCGCGGCTGTCCCCCAGCACCCGGTACAGCCCGACCCATCCCTGGCGAGAGATATCGCCGAGCAGCGGATACAGGGCAAAGGTCAGGGCGCGCAGCAGAATGGCGATCGGATCGAGCAGCCCGGCAAGGTTAATCCCGAAGAGCGAGGCAAACAGCAGCGGCAGCAGCAGCCAGTATTTGGTATTGCCGCCGAGCGCACGGATCGCACCGGACTTGGCGATGCGGCCGGTCACCAGGTCCAGCACCGTGCCGAGCGGACAGATCCAGCCGCAAAAGAACCTTCCCAGCAGGGCCGTCGCAGCCAGGGTCACCGCTGCCGGCAGCAACAGCCAGGACCAGCTCTTGGCCGCCAGCAGATAACTGACCAGCACCAGCGGATTGGCCCGGAAGAAGCCGTTGACCGCCGCCCCGATCTCATCGCTCCCCCGGTATTCGGTCCTGACGAACAGCACCAGAAACAGGGCGAGGAACAGCAGTTGACTGATGCGGGCTGAGGTTGGCTTTTTCATTGGCACCTATTTCGCGTCAAGCGAATTCAATTCGGGAAACCCTTTTTCAGCTCCCCAATTTGGTTTGCACCCTCTTCATCATGTATCTTTTCTGAGGGCTTATTGCAACAGCAAATACCGGTGTTTTTATCCGACTGTTACTTACGTGTCGAATTCAGATTTTCACGAGCTTCTTGATAATCTGGTTTTATTTTCAATGCAGCTTCAAAGTGCTGAACGGCCTTATGCCGTTGCCCTTGTTGGGCGTATAATACGCCCAGGTTATTGTGTGTTTTGAATAGGAGCGGGTCGATCTCCAGGGCGCGAAGGTAATGCATTTCCGCGTCATCCATCCGGTTGGTGTTCTGGAAGAGCAAAGCCAGGTTGTGATGGGCGGAAGTGAGGTGAGCATCATAGCTAATCGCACTTAAATACTCGTTGGCAGCTTCGGAGAGCTTCCCTTGCTCAACAAGTAGTGTGCCGAAATAGTTGTGATACTCGGCTGAAAGGGGATTAATCCTGAGGGCCGTAAGGTAATGCTTCTCGGCATCATCCAGCCTTTTCAGTTTTCGGAGCGCTTCCGCCAGGTAGAAATGGGCATCAGCTGCGTGCGGGTCTATTGCGAGTGCCGTGGTATAAGTTTCGATTGCTTCCGCCAATCTGCCGAGTTTCTCAAGCAACAGCCCTTTTCTCAGGTAGACCTCGATGGTGTTGGGTTCAAGACCTTGCGCATGATTGAACAGCGCCAGCGCCTCGTAGTTTCTCCCGTTACGTTCGAGACAGATCGCCTGATGGAGGTAGGGTCCGCTGTACCACGTGGCGAGGGCGTTGGCCTTTTTGTAGTGACTTATGGCTTCATCGCATCTGCCGGTTTTCTCCAGATCAAGGCCGAGGCAGTAGTGAGCTACATAATTATCGCCGGTGACGGCAAGCGCATGGGTGAAGAGCGTTGTCGAGTCACTCCAAAAAGAGACCTGGCGCCAGGTAAGCGTCATGCAAACTGCAAGCACCAAGAGTGACAGTCCTGTACAGATCCGGCGTCGATGAACCCATGCAACGGAAAGACCACTGATCATCCAGACCGCCATGATGAAAATGCCGATCAACGGAATATAGCTGTAGCGGTCGGCCATCTGTTGCGAGCCGACCTGAACGATGCCGATGACAGGGACAAGGGTGCCGAGATACAACAACCAGCCAGCCATCAGGTACGGCCGTGTGTGTCGTTGTAGTACCACCCATACCGTCACTACCGCTATAAACCCAGTTGAGCCGAGAACCTGCCAAAAAGGAAATGCTTCGGGAAATGGATAAAAGACCGCTAGGTTCCATGGGTTAACGGTTTTCCAGAGATAGAGGGTATATGAGACGACGCCATTGATGAGGCGATCACCAAGAGAAGTGGCTTCCAAAGACGATATGGCATTTGTTTGTGCGCGTATGGTAACGAGGCAGGACGCCACTGCCAGAACGGCAAAGGGACCTTTGTCAAGGAGCCTGATTCCCAGTGACTGACTGCGCGCCAGAGGCCAATAATCCAGGAGTAACAGCACACAAGGGAGTGTGACCAACATCGGTTTACTCATTAGCCCCAAGGCCATGCTGGCAACGGCAAGTAAATACCAGAGTAACCGCCGCTGCTCCACATAACAGACATACCACCAAATGCTGAGTATCCAGAAAAAGGTGCTGAGCACATCCTTGCGCTCAGAGGCCCAGGCAACCGACTCCACATGCAGGGGATGCAGCGCAAAGAGGGCAGCAACCAACGCACTCTGCCAGACTTTGCGGGTCATACGGCAGAGCAGGAAAAACAGGATGACCGTATTTGCGACATGTAGAAGAACACTGGTGAAATGATGCCCGCCGGCGCGCATACCGTAAATCTGGACATCCAGCATATGGGATAGCCAGGTCAGGGGGTGCCAGTTAGCACCATGAAAGGTCGTGAAGGCCCACTGGATGCTGAATGAGTTCAAGCCGGAACTTACATACGGGTTATTGACAAGATATACCAGGTCGTCAAGGTTTGTAAAATCATGATAGATTACCTGCCAGTACACCAGAAGCGTGGCTGCAACCAACAGTAAGGGAATGAATGTTGTCGGAGCGAGTTTTCGGAAAATCTGGAACATCTTTCGCGAATGATTCCTAAATGAATGCGTTTGATCAGTCGTTCTCCGGGTCATCCGCCTGTTCTTGCTTTTCTCTTTCAATGTCAGCGCTTTCAGTATCTGCCTGCGATTGAACAGAGACATACTCGCCGGCCGCCATTGACATTGCTCCTGCGACGAGACCGGCCACTCCGGTAAGCAAGATGCTATTTTTCGAGACAGATAAGGGGACAGGCACCAATTACTCTTTCCTTTTCCGCCCCTTTTGCCACCCTCTTCGTCTCAATGTGGATTCTATTCCCATCTTCGCGCAGATCTCGTCACCAGGCAAGGACCTTGACTCTATATCTCTGACGCGCTCCCAGCAAAACTTCAACGAAGGCATGGTAGTCACCGTCCTTGTAAAAGACCTGCTGTCTACCGTTTCCACGATTGATCAGGTGATAACAGCAGTTGTCGGCTAAAGCTCTGGCTGATCTTGGCATCTATCCTCTTTCAACTCAATTTGGTGCCTGTCCCCTTATTTTACCTCCAGTTACTCCACTTTCAAGGGTTGTCCCTTCGTAGGTATTCTGAGATAAATTGCTGTTAGTCCACAAAAGAAATATCGAGTTTCTTTGCAATACTGCACATTATGGTTTCTGGCCTATAGCCTACACCTTGTATTAAATAACGAACATGGCTCAATACTTCCGGTTTAATATTATCGAAACCGTTGATTGCTCCATGATGAAGTGCCTGCAAGCTCGGCAAAAGCCAATGATCTTTTATCGTTGAGATGAGACCACCAATCAACTGTAATGCCTTGCTGTGCCCATCTTTATTGCCGATTGACAGTTCATGAAACAGCTCCGGCTGACTGAGCTTTAGGGCGACAAGGTATGCTGCAATGGGAGCTGAAGCACCAATAGGTTGCCCCATCGTGAAATGTATGTAGGCTTTTTCAAGATCTCGAAATGATAATCCCCAAATAGTTGCAAAGAATGCCAATGCATCAGAAAAGCCTCTTACAGCATCAGTTTGCTGGAACTTATAATGATTAGATAAATAGTCACAGTATGCTTGATTGAAGTCGCGCTGACCGTCAAGAGAAACGCGTTTTGGGAGACGCAAGAAGAAATGGATGAATTTGCCCAGATATGCATGTGCGTCAAGCTCCGCACCGTAAACCCCATTTATTGCATTTTCAAGCTGTGTGCGGTTTAAAAGCAGTACAAACACAATGTTCGGTGTATCAAAGAAATGCTTGATCCTTTCTATTACATTAACAGCAAATGAAGGCTTGCATCTGTCAAGCTCATCAATAATAAAGACGACTGGTTTTTCTTGATCAGCTGCGAAATCAGAAAGAGCCATTCTGAAATGTTCTGCTGTTTTCCGGTCACGCTCATAATCCTGAAGACGTTGCCGAACAAATTTCTCTGACGCATCTCCAAGTTTCTCTTCTAGCTTGTCTCCAAATTCCTCCTTGATTTCTGACAGATCATTAATTCCAAGGATTAGTCTGCCTAGAGCATTAATGGTTATTTTTGCGGTCGCAGGTAATAATGCCTTGCCTACTTTGACGCATGCATCACGAAAATTACTCCAACTCTCGTCCTGTTCAGCATCTGCAAGAGCAGAGAGGATTTCTGCTGAAATCAGAAGAAAAGGGTCCTCTGCATAGTCTTGCTCAAAAGCATCCAGGTATATTGTTTTAAATCCTTGTTGTGTGAGTTGTGAAGCCCAATTACGGCCAAAATATGTCTTGCCCTCCCCCCATGGAGCATCAATTCCTATGACACACCCGTCTTTCAGTCGATAAATATAATTAGTCAGCTTCTCTGCAAGTAGACTTCTTTCGAAAAGATCATTTTTAAATGGCACACCATCTTCAACATAGTCAGGTTGTCTCATATACAGCAATCGGTCGTTACTCATGATTTATTCCTTTCCCAACGAGCATGGCTTTGACCTGCCGGGTTTTCGGGCAGGTCGTAAGCCTTGTTGTATTCTCAGCTTTTCCTGTTTTTGATATTTGGAGATTTTAAATATTCTGAACTCCAATAAGCTCAACAAATTTATTCACTATTCCTGAGATTCCAATGCTGGAAGAAACAGCAAGCTTACTTGCCAAGATAGGTGAGTATTTAGCAATGTCGCTACTATCCACTCCATGCCAAATCGGAAGAATCACTTTCGTATTTGTATCCTCGCGTGAGATTAAGCCATCGAGCTCTTTCAGCGGCCAATTTTTTTCAAAAAATTTATGACTAAGTACTACAATCCCATATTGTGACTTTGTTAATCCTTCGTCTATTTTATTTCGGAGGCTATCTCCCCACGATAGTGAAAATTCATCGTACCAAACAGACACGCCACGACCCCGCAAGGCGTGTGCCAGTGGCCGGACAAAGTCGTCCTTGTCCTCGCTGGCGTGGCTCACAAAAACATGATAATCCGTATTAGTAGTCATTTTTTCACTCCTTTTTTCAAGATTTTCGGGTGTACCTAAAATCGGCAATATTGGGGTCTGCTGATGCGTTATTATGTTTGTAGGTGAATCTTTAGACGTTGATTCAGAAATATCTTGAGTATCATTTTCATTTTTGACAAAAAATGTGTCTACCGTGCAAAATGCGCTATCTGCAAGGCAAGCAACTAATATATTTTTTTGCATGATATTTGCGGAATTCCAGACGAATTTGACTGCCTCAAGGTTTCTACTAGCGCATATACTCTCAACAAGTTTGTCTCTCTGCATGACATTCGCTGAATTCCAAACGAACCGGATTGCTTCGAAGTTTCCACTAGCACAGATACTTCCAATTAATTTATCTCTCTGCATGATATTTGCTGAATTCCAAACGAACCGGATTGCTTCGAAGTTCCCGCTAGCACAAATACTTCCAACTAATTTATCTCTCTGCAT